>CAZWCL010000456.1:0-3215 GCA_964632265.1 uncultured Hyphomicrobiaceae bacterium
CCGTTTTCTGGAATGTCTCGGTCGCCCAAACCTTCAGCATGGACACATCCGGCCCGAGTTTCTCCCCACGCGCAACGATATCGGCGAAGTGCTGGTAGCTCGCACCGAGATGCTCGACATCGAGCTGCAATCTCACGTACTTATCGCGGAACACCGGATCATCGAGCCGCCCGCGTGCGCTCGCCACCGTCTCGAGAACCTCGAGCGCATACTCTGGTAGTTTCGGCGAACCGATGAAGATCCGCTCAAAGCCAAGCAGTGATTTCGCCACCGTCCAGCCGTTGTTTTCTTCGCCGACGCGGTTCGCCACCGGCGCGCGAACATCGTCGAAGAATACCTCGCAGAACTCGGCATACCCGGACATATCCCGGATCGGCCGCACCGTGATGCCGGGCTGGTCCATATCCATCAGAAGAAATGAAATACCGGCCTGCTTCTTGGCATCCGGGTCGGTGCGCACCAGGCAAAAAATATGGCTCGAATCATGTGCCATCGTCGTCCAGATTTTCTGGCCGTTGACGATGTAATCGTCGCCATCGCGCACCGCACGCGTGGACAGGCTGGCGAGATCCGATCCCGAGCCCGGCTCCGAATATCCTTGGCACCAGATATGATCACACGCGAGGATCGGCGGCAGAAACCGGCGGCGCTGTTCTTCGGTGCCCCATTCGATAAGCACCGGCCCCACCATCTGGATGCCGTGATCCTGGAAACGGGGGATGCCCCAGCGCTCGACCTCTTCATGAAAGATCAGCGCTTTGCGTGCCGACAAGCCCATGCCGCCGTACTTCGCCGGCCAGTTTGGCGCAATCCACCCCTTCGCCGACATCCGCTTAAACCATGACGAAACCATCTCGAACGGCGGCCGATGCGGCAGAAAGCGCAATTCGGCTGGAAAGTTCTCTTCGAACTCCGCCCGTATGCTCTGGCGGAATTCCTCATCAGAGAGCGCATTCCAGTCCCGCTCCGGCTGAACGCCGTAAGTGAATTCAGCCGCGCCGTTTGAACTCCGCTGTGTCATGCCGCTACCTCCAAAGCCTCGCCCCGGCGCTGTTTCAGTTCACCGTAACGTTTGAGATGATCGTCGGCGTTGCCCAGATACGGCGCAATGGCAATCGCCCGGTTGACATATAGCGCAAGGTCGTACTCGTCCGTAAATCCGATCGCGCCGTGCAATTGGATCGCGTCGTTGCCAAGATCCAGCGCCGTCCGCGCGACCCGCGCCTTCGCGCCCGACGCCGCCTCCGCACGCGCATCCGGCGGCACATCCGGCGCCATGACACGTGTCAACGCGGCGGTGAGCGCATGATCAGCCACCTTGGCATGCATCCAAAGATCGACCGTGCGGTGCTGCAGCACCTGAAAGCTGCCGATCGTCTTGCCAAATTGCGAGCGTGTCTTGAGAAAATCGACCGTCAGCTCCAACGCACGCTCGAGGTTGCCCTGCAATTCGGCACAGTTGGCCATGATGCCGTAATCGTGTGCTTCATCGAAGAAGTACTGGAAGCCACCGCCGGCCAGTTGGTTCGATGCCGGAACGGCGACGTCGTTGAACGTCATCAAGCCGAGCGCGCCACCATCCGCCGTCGGCTCGCGCTCGACTGTGAGGCCGTCAGTGTTTGCATCGACCCACAACAGCTTCGCCTCATAAGGCGCTGCCGCCTCACCGAAACGCACCTGATCGATATCGACCGGCACGAGGAACGCATCAGCATCAGGAACAGGTACAAACCGCAGCATGCCGTTCAGACTGAGCATATCGGCATCGGCGCGCGCAACGACGCCTGATGCGCCCATGGGCGGGCTGCCGCTCGGGTCGAGATGCGCGACAGCGACGAGAGCCTCGCCTGAAATAACGGCCGCGAGCGCTGCATCGCGTCTTGGCGACGGTGGACAGAGCGTCAACAGCTTCGGCACGACCACGCCAGCCGCCACAAAGGGTTCCGGCGCGGCCGCCGCACCGAGGACCCGCGCCACGGCACAAGCCGCATCCAGTTCGAGACCGAGACCGCCGTCTTCCTCGCTCACCGCGATACTGAACCAGCCCTGCTCGGCCATCGACCGCCAGCGGTTGCGGTCCACCCTACCAGACCCTTCACGCCAGGCACGAATACGCGCGGCGTCGAACGGCACTGCTACGCGCGCCGCGTCTTCAAGCATGCGCAGCGTGTCGGCATCCGTCATGTTGTCTCCTTACGTGCAGCCTTAAATCATTCGTCTCGACCATAGCTGCCGCGTCGGGTCATTCAATGTGTCGCCTTGAGGCCTGCCGCTTTGATCGCATGGGCGATGCCACACCCTTATATAGCGATCAGTACTCCTGCACATCCTTGTGCTGCTCGAAATACTTGCGTTTTTGCCGTTCGAATTTCTGCTGCTCGAAGGCACGCCTGACGAGACGCTCGTAGTTGCGCTTCCACTGCATTTGCAGCTTGGCGTTCATCGATAGCGACCGCATTGAAGCGATGTCCGGATCGATGGTACGAGACCGGCGCGCGTCATCCCACAGATCGTCATGCTTCCATTCCGGCATCCCCATGTCCTTGATCGCATCCCAAAGCGACCGCATCGCAATGTTCTCATCCTCGTCGAAATGAGGTACCGTCACGCCTGTGTAGAGACTATCGCCATAAACGCTCATGCCCGATGCTTCCATCTCGGCCGCGTCGATCATCTGTTTTGCAGATGCCCTCGCTGCCAATGGCGAGGTCGCCGCAACCCCGAAGAAATTCCGCCGGTTGATCTTCATTTCATCTCCTCCCAAGGCCATTGCACACAAGGCCACATCGAACGGCACGCCACGCGCGCCGGCAAGGTTCGCTTCGGTTTTCAGACAGGGCGCAGTCCGTTACAGCGGTTACAAACCGCACTCGCAATGATCACCAGCGCCAACGAGCCGGCATTGACACGCCGCAACGACACACAGCTCTGCATCGTCGGATACTTCGCAATTATGGCAAAGACAGGAGCGGCCTACCTAGCAGGCTCTTGAAAGGGCCTCGCCACGGCGCATTGGTAGCCATCGCGCGGCCGCATAGCGTATATATCGCCGAACGAGCCCGGACCCACGCCTTCTGGAGGGCCTCGCCAGCCCCCCTGAAGCCCACCCCTGAAGCCCATCCATGGACCCGCGCATGACCACTTGCACCGCTGTGCCTTCCGACGCGATCCCCGAGAATAATTCAATCCACCCGTTCGTTCTGTCCGGCGGTTCC
>CAZWCL010000457.1:0-3213 GCA_964632265.1 uncultured Hyphomicrobiaceae bacterium
GCCGCAAGTACGCCGACGACGGTTCGGTTGCCTCGATCCTCGGCGCGCGAACCGGGTTTGCTCGGCGCGCCGGCACCCGCTCGAGCCAGGGCTGGCAATGGGCAAGAGAATGTTCGCCAGGCCCGATTGACGCAAGCGCCGCGGATCGTGAGAGGGGATGGCGTGGTGACCACCCGGCCGCGAGAGCGGGTTGTGGTCCGGCGCGCGGTGCCAAAGGCTGTCGCGTTTCCGTCGTCGCGGGAGTTGCCGAAAAAACAGGTCGCATCCACTGGTTCGTTCATTGATACGCGAAGCCGTATGTCGCTTGGGGTGGCGCCGCAGGGCGGCGGTGACCGGGCAGAGCCTGTCACGCGGGCTGCCAAACAAGCGGCCGCCAAGGCAAAGCGGCAGGCGCGGCGAGAACGTGCGCAGCAGCGCAAGACGCGCCGGCGGCGCGCATCACGTAACAAGGCGCGCTCGCGGCGGCGGTGGCGTGGCCGGCGCTACCGGTCGCGAAACTGGCAGCGGACTGTGCGCCGCGCGGTCAATCTGGGCGGTCCGTGAACCGGGAAGCCGGTGGTGGTGGTCTTCGGCCTGCAAAGCTGGCCGGATTGGTCTCGCTCACGGCGCGTTGCCTGCTAAGCCGGAGATGATTTGATCGTCAAACGATGCCATCAAGAGATGCGATCAGACGATGTCATCAACCGATGCTGGGGCGGGTTTTTGCGCCGGGCCGCCCTATGCCAGTGTAGGTGAAGCCGTGGGCTTCGGCGATATCGGGGCGCAAGACGTTGCGCAGGTCGATGAGCACGTTCCCGGACATGGCAGCTTTAATGCGCGATAGGTCGAGAGCGCGAAACTCGTTCCACTCCGTCAGAATGATGACGGCGTCTGCTTGTGCGGCGGCGGTCGCAGCGTCATCGCACCAATGAACGCTTGGGAGTAATTGCTCCGCATGGGGTCTACCCTGCGGGTCGTAGGCGCGTACGGTGGCGCCGCGCTCCTGCAACATCGGGATCACGGTGAGGCTCGGCGCTTCGCGCATGTCATCCGTGTTCGGCTTGAAGGTGACGCCGAGAATAGCAATCGTCTTGCCGTGCATGCATCCGCCCAGCGCCGTCTCGATACGGGGCACCATCGCAATCTTGCGTTCATCGTTGACGCGCTGGACTTGCTCGACGAGCGATAGCGGGCGCTGCGCCTCGCGCGCCGTTCTTATGATGGCAGACACGTCCTTGGGAAAACACGAGCCGCCATATCCCGGGCCGGGATGCAGGAACTTGTTGCCGATGCGCCCGTCGCGGCCGATGGCGTCCGCCACTTCCTGCACGTCAGCGCCGACAATCTCGCAGAGGTCGGCCACTTCATTGATGAAGCTGATTTTCATGGCGAGGAAGGCGTTGGCGGCGTACTTGGCGAGTTCCGCCGATTCGCGCGAGACGGCGACGACGGGGGCGTCACGAAGTGCCAGGGGCTGGTATAGGCGGCGCAAGGTTTCTTCGCCGCGGGGGTCGTCGACGCCGATCAGGACGCGGTCGGGGTGCATGAAATCGCGGATGGCCGAGCCTTCGCGAAGGAATTCCGGGTTGGAGCAGACAGCCACGTCGGCTGCCGGATTAGCGGCTCTGAGGCGGTGCTCGATCTCGCGGCTGGTGCCAACGGGGACGGTCGACTTGGTGGTGATGACGGTAAAGCCCTGGAGCAAGGGGGCAATGGATTCGATCGCCTGGTGGATATAGGAAAGGTCGGCGTAGCCGTCGCCGCGGCGCATCGGAGTGCCAACGGCAAGGAAGATGACGTCGGCGGCGCCAACGTGGGCTGAAAGGTCGGTGTCGAATGTGAGGCGGCCGGCGGCGATATTTTGTTTCAATATTTCATCGAGACCTGGCTCATAGAGGGGCACACCGCCGGCGCGCAGCATCTCGACGCGGTCGGCGTCGGTGTCGAGGCAGGTCACGTCCCAGCCGAACTCCGAAAAGCAGGCGCCGGAGACGAGGCCGACATAACCGGCGCCAACCATCATGATCTTCATCGAAGTATTCCTCGCGGGCTCGACCCTTTTTCAGAGCGGGCATATGGTGGTCGATGCAGGGCGTCAACTATGTGCTCGGTTGTTTGGGCTGAGTTATGGCGCTTCGAACGGTGCAGGATTGGTCACTGGCACGGCGCGGCAGGCCGGCGGGGAGATCTTACCGAGGTGAATTGGCAGTGCAGGCGGCAGGTGGCGTGACTGAGATCATATCGGTTGGTGAGTGCATGATCGAACTTGCCCGGCTGGCGGTGAGTAGTGGCGATGCGTTCACGCTCGATGTCGGCGGCGATACGTTCAATACGGCGATTTATCTCGCGCGGCTCGGCGAGCAGATTTCGTATATGACCGCTGTGGGTGATGATCCCTATAGCGCACGGATTGTCGAAAGGGCGGCGAGGGAGGCGGTCGGGACGCGCGATATCGTGATCGTTCCAGGCCGGCGACCAGGGCTCTACCTGATCGAGACGGATGGGGGAGAGCGCTCGTTTACGTACTGGCGCGATACGTCGCCAGCGCGGGATCTTTTTGAATTGGCCGAAGGGGATGGACTTGCGGAGCGTATCGCGCGGGATGCCGGCGCGGTCTATCTGAGCGGTGTTACGCTATCGCTATATAGCGCGGCCGGGCTCGAGACGCTGGCGGGGGCGTTGGCTGCGGCGCGCGGGCGCGGTGCTGCCGTCGTGGTCGATAGCAATTACCGCGCGGTCGGATGGGGCAACGATACTTCGCGGGCGCGAGCGGTTTTCGAGCGGTTCTGGCGGTTGTCGACCATCGCGCTGCCGTCATTCGACGATGAGGTGGCGCTGTGGGGAGATGGCTCTGCAGCTCAGACACTGGCGCGGTTTGCCGAGTTCGGTGTTGGTGAGGTCTGCCTCAAGATGGCGGGTGAGGGGGCAATGGTGATGGGGCCGCACGAGGGCGTGCATGGCGAAGAGGCGCCGCACCATGTGCCGGCGGAGACGGCAAGCGAACTGGTCGACACGACAGCCGCGGGGGACAGTTTTTCGGCCGCCTATCTGGCGGCCCGCCGCAAGGGGCGGTCGCCTCACGAGGCTGCGGCGGCAGGCAACCGGCTGGCGGCGCTCGTAATTGGGCAACGCGGGGCGCTGGCGCCGCAGGCGGTGACGGCGGACTTTGCTGTTTGAGGCTGGTCTCTGTTTGCGACGTGTTAAATAGCAGGCGGCGACACCGAGGCCGGGTGC
>CAZWCL010000458.1:0-3189 GCA_964632265.1 uncultured Hyphomicrobiaceae bacterium
TGTTCCGCAGGGGCGATCGGTTGCGGTCGTCGGGCCTTCGGGATCCGGGAAAACGTCGCTTTTGATGATTGTCGGTGGGCTTGAGCGTGCCACGCGCGGCGACGTTCATGTTGTCGGCGAAGATTTTACAATGCTCGGTGAAGATGCGCTTGCCGCTGTGCGCGGCCGGCAGATTGGTATTGTGTTTCAATCGTTTCATCTGGTGCCGACGATGACGGCCTTTGAAAATGTCGCATTACCGCTGGAACTGACCGGGCGGGATGATGCGTCTGCCAAAGCGCGCAAGCTGCTTGGCGATGTCGGGCTAAGTGATCGACTTGATCATTATCCGGCTCAGCTTTCGGGCGGTGAGCAACAGCGTGTTGCGCTGGCGCGGGCATTGGCGCCGGCTCCGAAGTTGCTGCTCGCAGATGAGCCGACCGGCAATCTCGATAAGGCAACAGGGTCTGCGGTCGTCGATCTTCTGTTTCGTTTGCAGCAACGTGAAGGTGCCACGCTGATCCTGGTCACGCATGACGAAACTCTCGCGGCCAGATGTGATGAGGTCGTGCGCATGGCTGACGGGCGCATCGTGCCAGGCGGCGGCGAGCCGCAATCATGAGCGTCGTGACATCCAGCGAAGCCGCCGCGGGTAAAGGCTCGATTTTGCGAGACGACCATACGTCTGCGCTGGGGGCGGGGGCGACGCTTTCAATGATCTGGCGGCTGGCGATGCGTGAATTGCGCGCCGGCCTTGGCGGTTTCGGCGTTTTCATTGCGTGTATTGCTCTTGGGGTTGGCGTCATCACCGGCGTCGGAGCGCTTGCCGATGCGTTGCTCAGCGGTTTCGCTGCCGAGGGACGTCAGCTACTCGGTGGCGACATCAAGTTGCGGCGGGTTCATCAACGCGCAACGCCGGCCGAACGCGCCGCTATGCAAAGGCTCGGGCGCGTCAGTGAACTTGGCACAATGCGCTCAATGGCACGGTTGGTGTCCGGTGACGATCAGGCGCTTGTGGAGATCAAAGCGGTTGATAGCTTTTATCCTCTGGTCGGCGAGTTGAAACTGAAGGGTGACAAGAGCATCGAGGAAGCTCTACGTCGCGGACCGACGGCGGTGGTGGCGCAATCTCTTCTCGATCGGCTCAAACTCAGTACCGGCGACGAGATCCGGCTCGGTGGAACCGTGGTCCCGATAACCGGGGTCATTGCCAACGAGCCCGACAAGATCAGCGCGCGCTTTGCTTTCGGGCCGCGGGTGCTGATCAGCCAAGATACGCTTCAGGCCACGGGGCTCGTCCGACCCGGCACTTTAATCAATTGGCAATACGCTATTGCTGCGCCGGCTGGCGAGACGCGGCCGATCGAGACTGTGGAGCGGCTGCGTGCAGCCGTAAAATCTGATCTCGCCGCAGGCGGTTTCATTGTGCGCGACCGGCGTGACCCTAATCCTTCTGTCACCCGCGTGCTCAACCGGCTCAATCAATTTCTTACGCTTCTGGGACTTGCTGCCTTGTTGATAGGTGGCGTTGGCGTGGCGAACGCGGTGGCGACTTTCGTCGACCGACGACGGCGCGTCATTGCGACCTACAAGAGTGTCGGTGCCAGTCAGAATCTCGTCCTTGGTACTTATCTACTGCAGGTGCTGCTCATCGCACTATTCGGCACATTGCTGGGTGTTGCGGTTGGTAGCGCGGTCCCTGTAGTGCTTGGCGCGTTCTATGGGAATGCGCTGCCCGTCGCCGTCGACTTCGGGTTTTCATGGTCGAATGCTGCAACCGGCATGTCCTACGGCATCCTCGTCACGTTGCTCTTTGCGCTCTGGCCGCTCGGCCTTGCACAGCGTGTCCGGCCGGCTCAGTTATTTCGGGATGACGTTGCCTCGGGGCCTGGTCTCAGCGGGTTACCCCGACCGGGAATCTGGGTCGGGCTGATCGTCGTGATGGCGATGCTTGGTGGTTTCGCTGCGTGGGAGACTGGCGATGCCAAGCTTGCAATTCGTTTCCTTGGCGGTGTGGCGGCCATCCTCCTGGTCTTCTGGTTGATCGGATACGCCGTCACGTGGGTTGCCCGGCGTCTGCCACGTCCGCGCATGCCTGAACTTGCGTTGGCCTTGACCGGTCTGGCAGCGCCCGGCGGGCTGACGCGTTCGGTGGTCCTGTCACTCGGCGCCGGCCTTTCGCTGCTGGTTGCCGTCGCTTTGATCGACGCGACACTGATCAATGAGTTGCGGGGGCGGATGCCGGACCGCGGTCCCGATTATTTCGCACTCGATATTGCAAAGTCGGATCGAAAAACCTTCGTGGACGAAATCCGCAAAGTTTCGCCGCAGTCCTCGATCGACACAGCGCCAATGCTGCGCGGGCGCATCGTCAAGCTCAATGGCGTACCCGCCGAAAATGCCGAGATAGACCCTGAGGCGAACTGGGTGCTCAATGGAGACCGGGGGCTCACCTACTCAGCCACTGTCCCGAAGGGCTCCAAACTGGTTGCTGGTACGTGGTGGGATGATGACGGGGCAAGCCGGTCCGGCGCCCCGCCGGAGCCGCAAGTGTCGTTCGCCGCGAATCTTGCCAAGGAACTTCGTCTCGGTATCGGCGATACAGTCACCGTCAATATTCTGGGGCGCGATATTACGGCGCGAATTACGAGCCTGCGTGAGATCGAATGGGAAAGCCTCGCTATCAATTTCATTATGGTCTTCTCGCCTGCGACGCTCGAAGCTGCACCACATAATTTGTTGGCGACCGTTCGCTTCGACGACGCAGCATCGAGGGCCGATGAGGCCGATGCGGCGCGCGCAATCGGGCAGAAGCTACCCAACGTGACGATGATTAACGTGCGCGACGCCATCAACGCGTTTGCGGGGCTGTTTGGGCGTGTCATGATTGCCGTGCGGGTTGCCGCGGCGGTGACGCTCCTCGCTGGCGCCCTCGTTCTTGCTGGGGCGCTTGCGACCGCGCAGCGCCAGAGGGTGCTACAGGCGGTTATTCTGAAATGCATTGGAGCGACGCGTGGCAAACTATTGCGTGCTCATTTTGCCGAGTACGGTCTCTTGTCGCTGGTGACGGCCGGCGTCGCACTGGCGGTTGGCAGTCTCGCTGCCTATGGCGTGGCGCACTTCATTCTCGACGCGACATTCGTGTTTTCGGTGACGGCAGTGCTGAGCGCACTTGCGGTCTCTGTTGCGCTCATCCTCATATTCGGCGCG
>CAZWCL010000459.1:0-3176 GCA_964632265.1 uncultured Hyphomicrobiaceae bacterium
TCTCGAGCGGGTCAGTCGCGGTACTCATTTGAACGATCCTCCAAGCAGGTCCCGGGCGATGATCAGGCGCTGCACTTCGTTGGGGCCTTCGCCGACACGGCGGATACGCATTTCACGATACCATCGTTCGAGTGGCAGGTCTTTCGTCATGCCGATCCCGCCATGCACCTGCATCGACCGGTCGACGACCCGCCCCCCGGCTTCACTGGCCACCAGTTTCGCCATTCCCGCTTCCATGCGGAAGGGGCTCCCGCTCTCGGCCTTGTGGGCCGCGGCAAGCGTCATCCACCGGCTTTGGCGAATATCGAGTTCGTTGTCGATGATCATCGCCTGGATCATCTGGCGCGAGGCGAGGGGCGCACCGAAGGTCTCGCGGTGTTTGGCGTAATCAATTGCCATCTCCTGGGCTTTGATGGCAACCGAGATGCACGCAGCAGCATAGGGGATACGCTGGCGAGTCAGGCGATCGTTGGCGATCTGAAAGCCGCGGTTGACCTCACCGAGAATATTGCTGGCCGGAACCCGCAGGTCCTCGAACGCGAGTTCTGTTGCGTAGTGACTGGAACGCAGCGTATGCACGATCCGGCGAACGTGAAAGCCCGGCATGTCGGTGTCGACGATAAAGCAGGTAACGCCACCCCGTCCCGCTTGCGGATCGGTGCGCGCAAAGACCAACCCGAAGTCGGCCTTGTCGGCACCGGAGATATAGACCTTCGACCCGTTGATGATCCAATCATTCCCATCCTGGATGGCGCGGGTCTGGATGGCCCGTGCCGGATCGCTGCCGCCCGACGGTTCAGTGAGCCCGAAGAAACCCTTCTTCTCTCCCCGCAGGACCGGTTTCAGGTAGCGTTCTTTCTGATCGTCGGTTGCTTCGTAGAGCTGCGCGAGCCCCATCGTCCCAAACACGCCATAGCACGGCACATAGAGGCCCGCGCGGTGCTGCGACATCTCGAAGGCAACCAGCGTGCGCGTGACGAGATCAAGCCCCGCACCGCCATACTCTTCCGGTACATCCAGGCCCCAAAAACCCATGCCGCGCACCTTGTCGACCAGGCGCGCATGATCGCCCGGTTCGAGCTCACTCGCATCGGGATCGAGTTTGGCCTCAAGCGGAATGATCTCGTCGTGTACGAAACGGCGGATCTGCTCGATAATGAGACGTTGTTGTTCGTCGGGTTCGAAATCCATGAAGCGCTGAACCTTGGATCAAAGCGGACTGAGCCGACCGAGATTGACGGGTGGACGGCTCGCGTTGAGCGGCGGCAACTTGCCGTGCTGCGCCTGATACACCATCAGTAGTTCACGGAACCGCGTCTGATACTGTTGATTGACCTCGACGCGGAACTGCGTCGCACCGAACGGCGGCGCACTGGCATGTGCCAAGAGTTCCCCGCGAAGGCCGAACAGTGCGCGCGCACCGGCAAACCCAAAACCAACCGTTGCATCGTCGTCATCCGCGAGTTCGTAGACGCCGAGCTGGCCGGGAAGCCGCTCCACTGTTTCCGCATCGAGCGCCGCCCAGGGTTTTGTCAGAGCAAGCGCCATGGATCAGCGCTCCTGGAACGCGGGCGCGCGTTTCTCGAAAAGGGCGCGGATGCCTTCTTTCGCATCATCGCTCTCACGCACGATCCCTAATTGCCGATCGAGATCGGCGTGCTCGATGTGATCACGATACGTAAGCTGGCGCGTCAAAACGGCCTTGATCGCCTTCATCGCCATCGGCGCATTGCGCGCGAGGCGGTCAACGATGGCATCCCGCGTCGCCTCGAGCTCTTCAGGCTTGGCAATATGCGATATCAGGCCCAGATCGTGGACTGCCTCGGCCGTCAACGGATCACCGAGCAGCAAGATGCGCTTGGTCGCGACCGGCCCGGCGATTTCCATCAGCTTTTTGCAAAGGAACCAGCTCGGGGCAAGTCCGATCTGTGCGACCGACATGCCGAATCGGGCCGTCGTGCTGGCGAGCACCAGGTCACAATGCAGTGCGACCTCGTTGCCCCCGGCAATCGCATCGCCATGCACCACGCCGACGATCGGCAACGGATACGTCTCCATCGCATGCAGTGCTCGCTCGAACGGCTTGATACCGGCGGCAGAGCCATCCCGCTCCTTAAGGTCGATTCCGGCACAGAACGCCGGTCCGGCGGCCTCGAGCAAAGCGAGCCGCTCGCTCTTTTGAGGCTCCGCAGCAAACGCGTCGTGTAACGCCTCGATCATGGGCGGGTTGAGCGCATTGCGCTTTTCGGGCCGGTTGAGTTTGACGTGGCGCACCGGTCCACGGACTTCGACTTCGAGCACTGCCATTTTCCACTCCGTCACATCGCGCCGATCCTGCCGCGACCCGCTGACCATAACGGGCGAAACGCCTATCGACAGACCGCAATCGCCATCATCCGCCAGTCGATGAAATCATGATCGTTATTCGCTCGCCCCGACAGCGATATCCAACCACTGCTCCGGGGTTGCGGTCACACTGTCATTGGCTCTGAGCAGCACCGTCGTTGTTTCCGATTCGACAAGCGCCGGCCCCTGGATGGTCGCGCCGGGCTGAACCCGATCGAACCGGTGCACGCTTGCTGAAACCCATGCACCATCGAGATAGACCTGGCGCGTCGGCGCCGCCCCGTCGGTATGTTCACCACGAAGCCGCTCCGCGTAAGCCATTGCAGGCTCCCGTTGGAGCTCAGGCAGAACGCCAACCGTCGCAACCCGGGCATTGACGATGACCGGATTTTGTTCAGGCAGATGATAAGCGTAAAGCTCGTCGTGGCGTTGCTCGAAGGCGGTCTTCAATTTCGCTCTGATATCGTTATCCCCATCACGCGCGAAATCTATATCCTGAAGCGATACGTCGATTTCGAAGACCTGTTCGCCGTATCTCATTTCCGCGCCATGGCGCTGTACGACTTCGCCGTCGAACCACGCTGCCATTCGACGGGCGCCCACCTCATCCATCTCATCGTAGAGGCCGCGCAACGCTTTCAAATCCTGCCGGTCCGTTTCTCCAATCGACGTCCGAACGCTCTCCAGGCGGAGTTCCGTCGCCAACATGCCCCACGCCGAAAGAACCGATGCAGCCCGTGGCACGATCACACGTTTGATGCCGAGCATGCGTGCCAGTTCTGTCACATGAACGCCGGCCGCCCCGCCGAAGCCAAGCAGCGCGAACCGCC
>CAZWCL010000460.1:0-3160 GCA_964632265.1 uncultured Hyphomicrobiaceae bacterium
ATCTGTCGGAGCGTTCAGCGAAACTCGAAGGACCTATGCCGTCCAGCATCGGGTTGTCACCGGTCGGCTCGATCGGGGCGCCGGGCCAGGGCTCGATCGGTTGACCGGCGATCGGGCGGGTGTCTGCAAGGCCACTCGGCGCATTGCGCTCAACACCGCCATGGAGGCTGAACGTCTTCGGCTCCGGTATCCACATAAACCCGTGGTTCTTATAGGTTCCCGGGGTATCGAGTTCCAAGGGATAGCCCTCGCGGCGATCCTCGCGGCGCAGATAGAATACCAAGGCGGCAAAGAAGCCCCAGAAAACGTACAGTGAGATAAAGGCGAGGTCGAAATGTTCCATCAACATGTTGGCTCTCCGCGTAGTGTTTTCAGCCGGGGAAACCGGCCAATCCGAACTTTGTCGATTTCTGGGTCGAGACCACGCGCGAATGACGGACTAATGGTCCGATCGCGACGAGGGTGGCAAATAGCAGTGCAATTTCGAGGTGATAGACAACGCTGTAGCCGGCCGACGGGCCGACCATTGCCGGGCCAAGTGCACCAGTTTCTGCAAGTTGGGTGATCAGGTCCCGCAGCCCGCCGCCGACCGCTATGCCGACGCCGGCGGCGGTGGCCTGCACCGCGCCCCAAGCGCCGAGCACGAAGCCGCCGTTGTCATCGCAAGCAAGCGTCATCGCGGCGACAAGCATACCGACGCTGAACAAGCCGCCGCCCAATCCGATCAACGCTACGCCCACCCGGAAGAGAGCTTTCGACTGGAGCGGATCAGCAAAAATAACAGCAGCCAGCGCGAATATACCAAGCAACGCACCAAGCGCCGACAACCGATAAATGTCCACACCACGCTGAAGCATACTGGCCGCCACGGCAAAGCCAACGAGTGTTCCAGCCGCGAGAATGGCCGTCAGAACGGTTGTAGCGGCGACGGATAGCTGGAGGATTTGACCGCCGTAGGGCTCGAGCAGAATGTCCTGCATACTGAAGCCCGCGGTTCCCAGACCGACGGCGATGAGGATACGTTTGCACTCAGGCGTCGCGCTGAACGACCGCCAGGAGGTCAGGAACGATTGATGATCCTGGTCATGTCGTGTCTTTGACGGATTGCGGGCTTCCTGTTTCCAGAGTGCGATGACGTTTAGGACGGCGGTCACAACAGCGGCGCCCTGGATCACCTGGATCAATTTCAACTGGCTGAAATTCGCCAGCAGAAGTCCGAAGATCAGCGAGCTTGCGAACATCCCAAGCAGCAGCATCACGTAAAGGAGGGCGACGACACGCGGCCGCTTGTCTTCGGGTGCCAGATCTGTGGCCAATGCCAAACCGGCGGTCTGGGTCGTGTGCAACCCTGCTCCGACGAGAAGAAAACCAAGTGCCGCGCCCGCTTGACCAACCCAGGCCGGAGCGTTGCTGTCGCCTGACAACAAGATCAGCGCGAACGGCATGATCGCCAGCCCGCCGAACTGCAACATAGTGCCGAACCAGATGTAGGGAACGCGGCGCCAGCCGAGATAGGATTTGTGCGTATCGGACTTGTATCCGATGAACGCCCTAAGGGGCGCGAACACCAATGGGATCGAGACCATCAGCGCCACAAGGGCTGTCGAGACACCGAGTTCGACAATCATGACGCGATTGAGGACGCCGTTCAGAAGAACAACCGCCATACCGACCGACACTTGGAATAGCGCCAGCCGCAGCAGGCGGCTAAGGGGCACGGTCTCGGAAGCAGCGTCGGCGAACGGCAAGTACCGCGTTCCGACCTGAGACCAGGCTTTAGCCAAGTTTAAACGGGCAGCCTTCATCGCTTGAAAATCTCCAAGGCCTGCGACGTGTAGAAGCCTGATGTGATACGTTCGGTGCGGCCACATTCCCAGCCGGCCAGACCGGGCTGATACTGGATCCGCTGGGCGAGTGATGCGTGGCGGACGAGGTTGATCGATGGCGCGCGGTCACCTGATCCGCGCATGCATCGGCCGACAGCGAACATGACTGCCAACGCGGTGGTACGCGGCACAAAGGTGAAGACGATACTCTGGTTGGTGCGAGCGGCCAGCTGGCTGAGCATGTCAACGGCAACCGGCGCCTCGTAGTGGATGAGGGCGTCCATGGAGATGACGTGATCGAACTGACCAAGCGCCGGATCGAGTAGGTCGCCAGCGATAAAATCGATCGAACCGCGGCTGAAATTTCCCGCACATCTATCGCGGGCGACGGATACCAGCTTCGGAGACAGATCCACCGCCAGCACGTCAGCGCCGCGGTTTGCCGCTTCGAGGGCAAATGCGCCTGTGCCGCAGCCTGCATCCAGGACGCGCTTGCCGCTCAGGTCTTGAGGCAGCCAGCTCAGAATATTCGCCCGCATGCGATCGCGGCCAGCGCGCACGGTTGCGCGGATACCACTAACGGGCGCGTCGGATGTCAGGTCCGACCAAGCTTTGGCGGCTGTCTTATCGAAGTACGTTTCGACTTCACCGCGGCGGGTCTGGTATCCGATCGACTGCATTAGTTGAACCCCAGGAGATCAAAGATGTCGCGATCCTTCATCGGTTGCGGCGCGAGCGGTTCGGTGCCGTTCCAGAGAAGTTCGGCGAGCCGGAGATACTCCTTCTGAACGGCCACCACATCTTCGTCGGGATCCATCTCGAATAGCGTCTTCTTGTTCAGTCGCGAACGGCGGATGGCATCGAGATCAGGCAGGTGGGCGATCCGCTCGAAACCAACCGAGTTGCAATATTTGTCGACTTCGTCGGTTTCCGTGGAGCGATTGGCAATGCATCCGGCAAGGCGGACTTCGTAGTTTTTCGACTTGGCTTGGACGGCGGCGACGATGCGGTTCATCGCGTAGATCGAATCAAAATCGTTGGCCGTGACAATGATCGCGCGGTCGGCGTGCTGCAGAGGAGCGGCGAATCCCCCACACACCACGTCCCCAAGAACATCGAAGATCACGACGTCGGTCTCTTCGAGGAGATGATGCTCCTTGAGCAGCTTGACCGTCTGGCCGACGACATAGCCACCACACCCGGTGCCGGCGGGCGGACCACCCGCCTCGACGCACATGACGCCGTTGTAGCCTTCGAACACGAAGTCGTCGGCGCGTAACTCTTCGGCATGAAAATCAACCGATTCCACGACATCGATGACGGTCGGCATAAGC
>CAZWCL010000461.1:0-3151 GCA_964632265.1 uncultured Hyphomicrobiaceae bacterium
AGCATCGCGGCATTCGCGCCGTAGCCTGTGCATAACGCGGCGGCGGTATTTAGGGCGCCGGGGCCGGGGACAACGGTGTATACACCCGTGCGGCCGGTCGACTTTGCATAACCGAAGGCCATGAAACCGGCGCCCTGTTCGTGACGCGTAGTGACGAAGCGGATTTGAGCGTCCGCCCGCGCCAGAGCGTCGTTTAAATCGTACATGTGGGCACCGGGAATGCCGAACACGGTATCGACACCATGGCGAATGAGAGACTCGGTCACGGCCTCGCCTGTCGTCATTTGTGGCATGGATCGGCCCTCTGATTGCGCAACTGCTGTTTTCAGCGTTTCCTCGTTATGACACCGCTAGCCTCTCAGCGCGACAGGCGCCGTTTCTCCAATGTCCAAATTTGGCAGCGGCGCGCGACTGTTGCATCATATCGCGATCATGCAGCACGGCGCGGCTTTGCGCCCCAAAAGCACGGAGGACGCTATGGAATTCGGAGCCTTTCTTCTCATGCAATCGCCCGAGGGCCAAGCTCACGAAGCCGTCTTCGCCAGGGGAATCGAGATTGCGCAAGCGGCCGAACGGCTTGGTTTCGATAGCGTTTGGTGTGCGGAGCATCATTTCTCGACATACGGGTATCTGTCACGCCCGCTGATGGTGGCGCAGCATATCGCCGCCAAGACAGAGCGGATACGGGTCGGCTCAGCGGTGGTCGTGCTGCCGCTGCATCACCCGCTGATCGTCGCAGAGGAAATCGCAACCGCGGATGTGCTCTCCGGCGGGCGGCTCGACGTGGGCCTCGGGCGCGGGTATCAGCCCTACGAATTCGAACGTCTCGGGTTGTCGCTCGATGAAAGCCGGGGCCGCTTCGATGAAGGCGTCGACATACTGCTCAAGGCGTTCGAGGGCAAGCCGTTCTCATATGACGGGCGCTACTACAGCTTCGGTGAGACGTCGATCTTCCCGACGCCCGTCCAGCGGCCGCGTCCGCCGATCTGGGTAGTCGGCCAGAGCGTAGAATCGATCGCGGCCTCGGTCAAACGAGGCTTTAACATTGTTTCCGGCGGGTTCGGGGTGCCGCTCGAGAAGCTGCGTTCCTTCCGCAACAGCTATGACGCCATGGATATCTCACCGGAAGTAAAAGCCAATATCCGGCTGAGCACGCAGCGTCCCGTCTACGTCACGAACGACGAATCCGAACTCCCGGAGATTGTCGAGGAGGCGCGCTGGAACATGCGTGTGACGCTGGCGCTCCGGCAGGGTCTCGAGCGTGTCGAGGCGGGGCGTGCCGTCGCCGTGCCTTTCGACAACGAAGCCTCAGCAGAGGAACTGCTCGACCAATACTTTATCATGGGCACGCCGGAGCAGTGCGTCGCCAAACTCGAGACACTGCGCGAGGCGATGGGTATCGACCACTTTTCGGCAAGCTTCTGGTTTGGCAACCTTTCGCACGAGAAGGTTCTCGGCTCGATGGAGTTGTTCGCAAAAGAAGTGATGCCGGCACTCAGGCAGGGCGGCGCAAGGGATGCGGCTGAATAGGGTGCGTCAGCGCGGCAGGGGCGGCTCGACCTTTCGAAGCGTGATCTTCTTGTTTTTCGGTTTGATGGCAAAACGCCTTTCGCACAATCAAATGCCCGTTAAAGCCGCTCCGAAGACCCCCACGCCGTAGGCAATGCCACCAGCGGCAGCTCCTATGGCCAGCATTTCAATGCCCGAGGGAAGCCAGCCCCGGTCGGTCACCAACGCGCGACTGGAGCCGACCAGAAACAATGTGATCGAGGCGGCGGCAACGGCCCATAGAAACCGGTCGCCATCCTGGTACGGAATGAGGTAGACCAACAGCGGCATGAGCCCGGCAATGAAAAATCCTATGAAAGTCGCAACGCCCTGCGGGGCGGCATCGACCAGAGAGGGCCGCGTATCAATCCGGGAGCGCTCAGAAAGCACCTTGCTGGCACCCATCGAAACGCCGTCTGCGAAAAGATTGGCGAAGCCAAGGATGAGAATGATCCTTGCTGACAAGTCTGCGCCGACAACGCCTGCGACGACTGCCAAGGTCGTGACAACGCCGTCATTTGCGCCGTAAATGAGTTCGGGTAGGAAACGGCGAAAGCGTTCTTGGATCGGTCCATAGGTGGCTTGGTCGCTCACAGATGTGCTCCCGTTTTTGCGTTATGGCCGTATCGGGTTTCATCCGACACGATCAGCATCAATCCGCAAGGGCGAGTTCATCCGCCGGCACGAGGATAATACCAAGCGTCAGGACATTCGGCCGCGATACCGCCGGGCAGCATTCTTTCAGGTCCCGATGGACCTTGCGCGGCCAAGTCGCAACCCTATTCTCTTGCGGATAATACGAAACCAATTGCCCGATGCTCGTCCGCGACGTGGACGGCGCGGTATGCCGCGTTCAAATCATCAGCTTTTGAACTGATCCAGCATCTTGGGCGCGGACTTGTTCGCTACTTTTCTCAGAGCGTCCGACAGCGGATTATTGATGCGGCCTGATGGCACCGCCCGTCCTGCGCCTCGCGCCTCACCCCATCTTCTCCAACTTCTTCTCTACGAAATGGAGGCGATCCTGGCCCCACATGATTTCACCATCTTCGAAGCGGTAACTAGGGGCGCCGAAGACACCCTTTTCGACGGCTTCGTGGGTGTTGGCCTGCCAGATAGCATCGAGTTCGCCGGCTGCCGGTGCAGCCGCGAGAACTGCGTGTACGTCGACGCCTGCGCGCCGGCCGGCCCCTTCCAGGACAGCCATATCGCCGATGTTCAGGTCCATCTCCCAGAGTGACCGGCCGATCTCGGCCGACAAGCCAAGAGCGTTTTCGCCGGCTAGCCCGGCGGCGATGACGGCATGCACGCCGCGGGCTTCGTTGGAAGGAAAGTTGACCGGTTCGAGGACGATCGGAATACCCAGTTCATCACGCCAACGCTTGAGCTCCATCATTCTGTAGGCTTGGCGCTGAGGCGACCTCTTCGGCAACGGGAAGCCACCGGTTCGATCGAAGACATCACCGAAATTGGCGGGCTTCACCACAACCTCGACGTCGTGCTTTTCGACGAGCTCAATAAACCGCGCGCTACCGAGATACGTCCATGGAGAGTTGAGTGAGATGAAGTACTCGATCTTGGCCATGTGGTCTTCTTCCTGGTG
>CAZWCL010000462.1:0-3143 GCA_964632265.1 uncultured Hyphomicrobiaceae bacterium
CCAAGCAACGCATCGCCCGCACCAAGGCGCCGAAGCCAGCCGTCATGCGCCGCAGCGTGTCGCCGACACCGTCGCGCTCGACAGCCCCCCTCGCCGCGGTTGCCCGTACGACGCTGCAATAGCCGGCCGCGGCTAGGCCTGGGACAACGAAAGCTGCGGCTCCTCATCCCCCGCCACCCCATGTTGCCGGGCGTCGCAGGCCCGGCTAACGAGTGCCCGCACACGCGGCGTCATAAAAAAACCGCCCGCGGTTTCCCGCGGGCGGTTGTCGTGTGTGCGATGAACGGACGATCTTACATCATGCCGCCCATGCCGCCCATGCCACCCATGTCAGGCATTGCAGGTGCGGCGCCTCCGTCCTTCTTCGGCGACTCGGCGACACCGGCTTCCGTCGTGATCATCAGGCCGGCAACCGAGGCTGCGGCCTGGAGAGCGGTACGAACGACCTTGGCCGGGTCGATGATGCCCTTTTCGATCATATCGACGTAGGCGTCGTTTTGAGCGTCGTAGCCATAGCTCGAGCTGCGGTTTTCGAGCACCTTGCCGACCACGATCGAACCTTCGACACCGGCATTATCGGCAATCTGACGGATCGGCGCTTGCAGCGCCTTGCGCACGATTGCGATACCGGCGTTCTGGTCTTCGTTGTCGCCTTCGATGTCGAGCAGTGCGCTTGCCTTGAGCAGCATGACGCCACCACCAGCGACCACACCCTCTTCGACGGCTGCCCGCGTTGCGTTCAGCGCGTCGTCGACACGGTCTTTGCGCTCTTTCACTTCGACTTCCGTCGCACCGCCAACCTTGATCACGGCAACACCGCCGGCGAGCTTCGCCAGCCGCTCTTGCAGCTTTTCACGGTCGTAGTCGGACGTCGTTTCTTCGATCTGCGCGCGGATCTGCGTAACGCGGGCTTCGATATCTTTCTTCTTGCCGGCTCCGTCGACGACTGTCGTGTCGTCTTTCGTGATCGAAACGCGCTTCGCTGTACCGAGCATATCCAGCGTAACCGACTCGAGCTTGATGCCGAGATCTTCGGAGATCGTCTGACCACCGGTCAGGATCGCGAGATCTTCGAGCATGGCTTTGCGGCGGTCACCGAAGCCTGGTGCCTTCACGGCTGCGATCTTGAGGCCACCACGAAGCTTATTGACGACGAGCGTTGCGAGCGCTTCGCCTTCGACGTCTTCCGCGATGATCAGCAGTGGCTTGCCCGACTGCACAACGGCTTCCAGAATCGGCAGCATCGCCTGCAGGTTCGACAGCTTCTTCTCGTGGATCAAGATGTAGGGATCTTCGAGTTCAGCAATCATCTTGTCGGCGTTGGTAATGAAGTACGGCGACAGGTAGCCGCGATCGAACTGCATGCCTTCGACGACGTCGAGTTCGGTTTCGAGGCCTTTGGCTTCTTCGACCGTGATGACGCCCTCATTGCCAACTTTCTGCATGGCGTCAGAGATCATCTGGCCGATGTCGGTCTCACCGTTAGCCGAAATCGTACCGACCTGGGCGATCTCAGACGGGTTCTTGACCTTCTTGGCCTTTTTGCCAATTTCGGCGACGACATGTTGCGTCGCTTTGTCGATGCCGCGCTTGAGGTCCATCGGGTTCATGCCGGCTGCAACGGCCTTAAGGCCTTCGCGTACGATCGACTGGGCAAGAACGGTTGCCGTCGTCGTTCCATCACCAGCGACGTCGTTCGTCTTCGAGGCAACTTCGCGCACCATCTGTGCGCCCATGTTCTCGAACTTGTCTTCCAGTTCGATTTCCTTGGCGACGGTTACGCCATCTTTCGTCGTGCGTGGCGCACCGAAAGATTTCTCGAGGATGACGTTGCGGCCTTTCGGGCCGAGTGTCACCTTGACGGCATTGGCCAGGGTGTCGACGCCGCGCAGCATGCGCTCGCGCGCGTCGGTTGAGAATTTGACGTCTTTGGCTGACATAGTCGTATGTCTCCGAATTTTATAAGCGGTTTAAGCGGGTAGGGATGGGCAGGAGCGCGGAAGTGCCGCTTACTCGATGATGCCCATGATGTCGCTTTCCTTCATGATCAACAACTCGTCGCCATCGATCTTGACTTCCGTGCCGGACCATTTGCCGAACAAAACGGTATCGCCTTTCTTGACGTCGAGCGGTACGATCTCGTTATCGTCGCCCCGTGCGCCCGGTCCAACGGCGATGATTTCGCCCTGCATTGGTTTTTCGGCCGCCGAGTCCGGAATAATGATGCCGCCGGCCGACTTTGTTTCGCTGTCGACACGCTTGACGACCACGCGGTCGTGAAGAGGACGGAATTTCATGAATACCTGCTCCTTAAGATGGGCTGGTTCTGTGGAACACTGATTGTGAGAAGCTCGTTGTTAGCACTCTTGATAGACGAGTGCTAACCACTGCGCGAAGGAGATATGGATCAGCGGGGGCGCTGTCAAGTGATCCACAGCATTTTTTGTGCCGCCCACGCCGTCAGAAGCCCTCGCCCGCCGGTATCCTTAATAGCCGCACTGAACGTCACGTCACCATGGCGCGACCGTTCCGGGGCTGTCCGTGAGCGCTGACAAACCAACGGCCAGACCACGGGCCAGACCACGGGCCAGACCACGGGCCAGACCACGGGCCAGAACCCAGGCAGAACAGGGCGACCGGGCGAAAAACCGCTTCAATAACAGCTTGCCGTGCCTTCGGCGTCGAACACCATGCCGGTCAGGTTTTCGCCATCCTGCGCTGCGAGGTAAAGAGCGAGAGCCGCCAGGTCGGGCTCTGAGCGCACGCAGTCGTCGGGGTCTGACCCATCGATCGGCGCACCAAGCATCGCCCGCGGCGCCACCGCATTGATGCGCACTGATTGCTCTGCCCACTTCTGTGCCTCGACCCGGGTCAAGGCTTGAAGCGCCGTGCGCGCCATCCCTGCGACCGCGGCTTCCCCGGCTGTCCGCGGCTCCTGGATGCGCAGCACGTTCAGCACCGATCCGCTGGTCCAGGTAAGGCCCATCCGGTTGGCTGCGACCCGTGTCGTACGTGCCGCGGCTTGAAAGCGGTCAGCGATCAGCCCTTCGAGGCCTTCCAGCGTGTCCGCTGAATTAAGATCACCTGTATCAAAAGCGATCAGATTGACGACGATATCGAAGCCACCGAAATATTTTGCGGCG
>CAZWCL010000463.1:0-3132 GCA_964632265.1 uncultured Hyphomicrobiaceae bacterium
GGGTTCGCGGCGACGCGGCAAATTCGCCAATGGGAGGGTGAAAACCGGCGGCAACCGATGCCGGTTGTCGCGCTGACAGCGCACGTGGTCGGTGAAAAAGGTGACGCGTGGCGCGACGCGGGGATGTCGGACTATGTTTCGAAGCCGTTCACGATGGCTGAGATCGAGGCGTGTCTGGAGACGCTGGTGGGATCGCCGGCGATGACATCAGCGGCGGACCGCGACCGCGACACGCTACATGAAGTGGTCGCCGTTGCCGGCCCAACGATGATTTACGATTTTGCCGAGATTGAGCTACTCGACCTTAGCGTGCTTGAATCAATCCGCGACATTCAAGCGCCCGGCGACGACCTGATCGAGCGCATAACCGGGCTCTATTTGACGCACGCGCCCACCGCTCTGGCGCGTCTGATAGATGGCAACGATGATATCGACTTCGACGAGGTTGCCGAAGCCGCTCACGCGCTCAAGTCGCTTTGCCGCAATGTCGGCGCACTGAAGCTCGGAGAGATGGCAGACTACTTCGAGGATCTCGCGCGCCATGGGCGCCAACGGCCAACATCCGGCGAGCGCTTGAAACTGGAAGCGGCGCTCAATGAAACGATCGCCGCCCTCGAAGAGCTTTGCTGCATGAAAGCTGTTGCGTAAAACGGTGACAACCACGGGCCGCGGTCACATCCGGTTAGGTGCCGGCGCCAGGAGTGCCGGGGAGCCCGAGAAGCCGCCCCAACTCGACGAAATCGACGGGCTTGGCCAGGCTGCCGAGAATATTCAGGCCATGGGCCGAGGCCAGAAGAGAAGCGCCGGCCACCGTGGATTTGCTTGCCGAGCTGACAATGACAAGGGGCAGGCGGCACTTGCGGGCGCTCAGCAATTCAATAAATTCAACGCCATCGGTGCCAGGCATATGTAAATCGGAAACGATCAGATCGATGTCATCATGGCGGTCCAGCGACTGAATACCCTCAGCACCGCTCTGAGCCCGGTTTACCGTACGGGCGCCATGCCTCTCGAAAAAAGCTTGCAACACGTCCAGCATAATCGGGTCGTCATCGACAACGAGTATGCTGGAAAACGATACAGGCATGTTGCACCCCTAGACCAACGAGCGGCAAACCATAGAAGCTTCTATATGCCTGCGTTGTGGGCATCGCAATGGCCGAAAACGAGATCGTGTGCTGGCCGGGATCCTTTAACCCGTCGGATTTGCGTGTCATTTATCCAGATTTTCGGTCTTACTCCTCGCGCCGCACCGATCGAATAACGTAGCCGCCGGAGGGCTCGTCGGCCTCGAGGTCGAACACCCCGCGGTCTTCGGCCTCTTCCAAGAGGTGGCTGAATGAGCGGAAGCCGAAATAGTTTTCGTTGGAGCCCGGACGCCGGCGCTTCAACGTTTGCTTGACCATCGAACCCCATACCCGATCGACACCTTCGGCAAACAGGCCTTCTGCCGTCTCCGCGACGAGATCGATCGCTTCGCCCGCCTTGCCGTTCTCGGCCGCAGGAGCGGCTCTGCCGCCCGACGCGGGGGATTTGCCGGTCTTCTTTTCCGCGGCCGCCTTGGTTTTTGCGGGGCGCTGCCGGCGCGACTTTTGTGAAGAGCTCGCGCGCACAAGATCGTCGTAGAAGATGAATTCGTCGCAGTTGTTCATCAGGAGATCGGAGGTGCTGTTCTTCACGCCGACGCCGATCACGGTTTTCGCGTTTTCGCGCAACTTGCTGACGAGGGGCGAAAAGTCGGAATCACCGCTGATGATGACGAAAGTGTTGATGTGTTCTTTGGTGTAGCAAAGGTCGAGAGCATCTACGACCATGCGAATGTCGGCGGAGTTTTTCCCGGACTGCCGCGTGTGGGGAATCTCGATGAGTTCGAATGCGGCGTCATGCATGGCGGGCTTGAAATCCTTATAGCGGTCCCAATCGCAATAGGCCTTCTTGGCGACGATGCTGCCCTTGAGGAGCAACCGCTCGAGAATGAGGCGCATGTCGAGCTTGGCAATCTTGGCATCACGCACGCCGAGCGCGACGTTTTCAAAGTCGCAGAACAAGGCCATTTGGAAGTCGAAGTCAGTTGCTGTCATTTTTGCCAATCTCGGCCGCCTCTGGCACGATAGGCTCGTGCGGTGCATTCGGCGCAATAAGATCGTAGATCGGATATCCGTCTTCACTTCGTGCCGACACACTTCAACCTATTGTATGCAGCATGCAGGACACACCAATCAAGCGCCTTAGCCCTTAGTGCCGGAAGCCCCGAGGGCGCGTAGCGCTGAAGGCCCCGAGGCTTAATGTCTCGGTCACCCCGTCGACTATCGGGCGATGGCAGGCCAGGGCCAACGAGACAGGGCAAGCAGGCTGGAAGCAATTTCCAGTCAGATGAAAGGAGAACCCGTGCTTCTGCGTGATCGAATAGGAATTGATCTTGGACGACGTGTACCTGTCGAGGAGGGCATCCGAATCGCCGCTGCAAACGAGGTCCGCTATATCGACGTGCAGACGGACATCGCGCCAAATGCGCTGGAGACCTTCGATGAGGCGCGCTGCGCCGGAGTCCGGGAAGCGTGTGCCGCCGACGGCATCCATCTCGGGCTCCACACGCTGTCCGGTGTGAATGTCGCCGAAATATCGCCGTTCCTGCGTGATGCAGCAGATGCCTATCTCAGGGCGTATGTAGACCTCGCCGTGAGGCTCCGTGCCGAATGGGTGGTTGTGCACGGTGGCTATCATTTTACGGGTTGCAGACAACTGCGAAAGCAGGCAAGCGTCGATCGTCTGAAACGTATCGTCGCCTACGCTGAGGAAAAAGACGTCCTGCTACAGCTCGAAAACCTCAATGGCGAACCGCAGCTCGCTGAAGTTCACTATATGCCGGATACCCTGGAAGACACGATTTGGTACTTCGATCAGATCAAGTCGGAACACTTAAAGTGGGCGTTTACGATCAACCATGCGCATTACGATCCGATCGGCATCGCCGGTTTTGTCGATGGCATGGGGCTCGACCGGTGCGACGAGATCCGTGTCGCCGATAATAACGGTAAATACGAAATCCACATGCATCCAGGCACGGGCACGGTAGACTTCGTCGACATGTTCCGCCGCATCGAAGGTGCGGGCTTCGAGGGACACTACATG
>CAZWCL010000464.1:0-3128 GCA_964632265.1 uncultured Hyphomicrobiaceae bacterium
TCACGCATGTGACGCGCGGACGCGACCTCGAAGCCCAAACGGATATCCATCGCCTGCTGCAGGCGTTGCTCGGCGTTTCCCCGCCCACCTACTATCATCACAACCTCATCACCGACGTCACGGGGCGCAAGCTATCGAAGAGCGATGGTGCATCGAGCCTGCGCCGGCTGCGTGATACCGGAGCCTCGCGCCGCGACGTGCTCGCGATGATCGGAACATTCGACGTGCCGCCGGTTTCCAAGTTCGCTTGTTAGCCGCTATTGTCCCATGCTTATCAATTAACGTTTCGAGAGGTCAGCTATGCGCACAGTCTCTTTCGGCGCCGAGGACCGGCAAGTGCCGATTATCGGCCAAGGCACCTGGTACATCGAGCAGGGCCCGCGCGACAAAGCCATCGGCGCGTTGCGACACGGCCTCGACATCGGGCTCACGCACATCGATACAGCGGAAATGTATGCCAGCGGTGCCGCCGAGGACATCGTGGGTGAAGCTATCGCGGGCCGGCGTGATGAAGCCTTCCTCGTATCCAAGGTGCTGCCCTCTCACGCCTCTTACAATGGCACGATCCAGGCTTGCGAAGACACGCTCGAGCGGCTCGGCACCGATCGGCTCGACTGCTATCTTTTGCATTGGCGCGGCTCGTATCCGCTCGAAGAGACGTTCAGGGCCATGGACGAACTCGTCGAAGGCGGGAAAATACTCTCGTACGGCGTCAGCAATTTCGACACCGACGACCTTGAGGAAGCGTCCGGCTTGCTGGGTGGACCGGAAAAGATTGCCTGCAATCAGGCGCTCTATCATCTTGGCGAACGTTACGCGGAGCATGGTGTTATTCCGTGGTGCCGTGAAAATGGCGTCGCGTTCGTTGCCTATAGCCCATTCGGGCAGAATGACTTTCCATCGCGTGGCGCCGGCCGCGACGTCCTCGATCAGGTCGCCGCACGCCATGGTGCCTCGGCAAGACAGATCGCGCTCTCATTTCTGGCGCGAGATGATGGCGTCCTGCTAATCCCGAAAGCATCTCAGGTGGCCCATCTCGATGACAACCGTGGAGCCGCTGACCTTACACTCAACGCCGACGACATCGCGGCGATTGATGCGGTATTCCCGAAAGGCCGTGCCGGCCGTCATCTGCCGATGCTCTGACCGGCTTGTTGTCACTCAGCTTTGGAAGGCGCGGAGGCCTCGTTCAGCGCGGCTGTTACCGGCAACTGCCGGGTCAGGCTCGCCGCTTCTGACAAGAGACCGTCGATCAGTTCGCGCACCTTCGGCACGTCACGGACCATGCCTGCGATCTGGCCCATCGCAGATTGTCGGCGTTCGGCTTTATCAGCATTGCGCGTCGCGCGTACCGTGCGCTTGAGCGCCTTGATCTCTTCCGCCGTTGCGCCGTCGGCAAGCGCCGTTTCGTAGGCCACGATCTCAGGCGTTCGGATACAGCGTACAGTAGCGCCGGTCATGGCGCGGGTTACGATGGTGTCCGTCTCGCTCATGGTGAGAAGCTGATCACGGCCCCAATCATTGAGATCGGACTCCGCGGTCGCCATAAAGCGGGTGCCCATCTGGACGCCGCATGCGCCGAGCGCGAACGCGGCAACGAAACCGCGGGCATCGGCGATGCCGCCCGCCGCCAGAACCGGGATACGCACCGCGTCGACAACCTGCGGCACCAGCGGCAGTGTCGCCACATAACCGACGTGGCCGCCGGCCTCCGAGCCTGACGCCACCACTGCGTCCACGCCCTCGTCTTCCATGCGCCGGGCATGCGCCACCGTCGGGATAACGGAGACGACCTTGATCCCGGCATCCTTGAGGCGGCGCACGATCGCTTCACCTGGATCGGCGCGTCCGGTCGTGACGACCGGCACGCCGCGTTCGACGCACGTCGCGGCACAGCGTTCCGCAATGCCCCGGCCCATCGGCATGATGTTCACGCCAAACGGGCGGTCAGTGCGCCGGCGCACCGCATCGATGTCCTCGCGAAGCTTGAGATCCGTGCCGCCGAACGTTGGCAAAACGCCCAAACCGCCTGCCTCGCTTACGGCTGCGACCAGTTCGACGCCACCACCACCCTGCATCGCACCCTGCAAAATGGGGGCCCGGATGGAGAGCAGGTCACAAATTGCTGTGTGGAACATTTGTTCAAATTTCCATTCGGCTGGCCTCAGTATTTCGCCTGCTGACCGACAGTTCCGGGCTATCGGCCGGGCGCCCTCTTGGTTCCGGTGACGCGCGACAGCGAGCCTGGGATGAAATCGTGGATGGCGACGTTTTCAAAGCCCGCCTCGGCGAAATAGCCAAGGACGTCGGCCTGCGAATGGGCCAAGCCAAGCGAGCCGCTTATTGCCTGGCCGAGGCCCCAGTACGCCGGACCCCATGGCCCAGTCCGCTCATCATTGGTAGTCTCTCCGATCAGGTGCATCTCGCCACCCGGCAGCAGTGCATCATGCGCCTTCGCGATGACTGATGCGATCACGCCGCGCGAATACATCGGCAAGTTGGAGGCCATAATCGCGACGTCGCAGTCCGCTGGAAACGGATCGGCGGTGAAATTGCACGGCTGCGCTTCGATGCGGTCGGCGACGCCGTTCTCCGCCAGGAACCCGCGCGCCACCTCACAGACCGGGGCAAGATCCAGCACCACGCCGCGAATGGTTTCATCCGCCTTGGCAGCGGCGATGCAATACGCTCCGGAACCGCCGCCAATGTCCATGATACGTTGGCGTCCGGACAGATCAACCTGACGCACGAAACGGCGGCCGGCCCCCATGCCGATTGAGTAGGTCGCTTCATGGTAACGGCGTGCGTCCTCGGCGGTAAAGTCGTCGATGGAGCCCATGACCTTCAGGTCCTTCTCGCGGATGTGCTCGGCAAGACGGCCCCATTCATTCCACTGCGGCTTCGTGAACGTGATCCACGGCCCCATGTAACCGGGTTTGGTTGCGACCAGAAAGCGTTCCACATCCGGCGCGTTGGTATGGCTGTCGCCTGCTTTTTCCAGAAGCCCTGCCGCGCAAAGAAGAACCATGAGCCGTTCGGCGTTCGTTGGGTGAATGTCCAGTGCCGCGGCGACGGCGTCGTAGGTTGCAGCGCCCTCGCTGATTGCCGTGAAAAGTCCGATCTCGACC
>CAZWCL010000465.1:0-3121 GCA_964632265.1 uncultured Hyphomicrobiaceae bacterium
GATCGAAGAACTCAGCGCGAAGGTGAAGGCTGTGCAGGCGTTCCATACGCTGGCCGCCCAGATCATGCACCGCAAAGAAAATATCACTCAGCCCGCGAAAGCAGCGTCGTCGTCAGCACTGGCGCCGCTCTTCAAAAAGCTGAAATTCGGGAAATAGGGAGAGGTAGATGTTCGGACGACGGACAGGCGATCCCGGCGCACCGCGCCGGCAGACTCCCGAACCGGCGCAGGCGCCAAAAACGCCGGCACCGCAGCCGGCGGAAGACCCTGTTGCCACCACAACGAAGCCCGAGGCAGCACCGGCTCCGGAGCCGAAGCGTGAGGTCGCGCTGCCACCTGATGCCGCGCCTGAAAAGAGCGGACGTTCGGAAGACTACTATGACGTCAAGACGACCGTCTTCAATGCGCTGATCGATACGATCGATCTCACGCAGCTCGCCAAGCTGGAGCCGGCGGCGGCGCGCGAAGAGATCCGCGACATCGTCAGCGAGATCATCCAGATCAAGAACGTCGTGATGTCGATCGCAGAGCAGGAAGAACTGCTCGAAGACATCTGCAACGACGTGCTCGGCTACGGCCCTCTCGAGCCCTTGTTGGCGCGCGATGACATCGCCGACATCATGGTCAACGGGGCGGAGCGTACGTTCATCGAAGTTGACGGAAAGGTGCAGCTTTCGTCGATCCGCTTCGCCGACAACTCGCAGCTGATGAATATCTGTCAGCGAATCGTGAGCCAGGTCGGCCGGCGTGTCGATGAATCGAGCCCGATATGTGACGCGCGCCTGCCGGATGGTTCGCGTGTCAACGTGATTGCGCCGCCGCTGGCCATCGACGGGCCGGCGCTCACCATTCGTAAGTTCAAAAAGGACAGGCTCAAGCTTCCCCAGCTTGAGAAGTTCGGATCGATCTCGCCGGCTGGACGGCGTATCCTCGAAATTATCGGCCGGGTACGCTGCAATGTGGTCGTGTCGGGTGGTACGGGGTCGGGTAAGACGACGCTGCTCAACTGCCTTTCAGGTACGATCGACCTCGATGAGCGTGTCATTACGTGCGAGGACTCGGCGGAACTCCAATTGCAGCAGCCGCACGTTGTGCGCCTCGAAACGCGCCCGCCCAACCTTGAGGGCGAAGGCACCATCACGATGCGCGACCTCGTCAAGAACTGTCTGCGTATGCGTCCTGAACGGATCATTGTCGGCGAGGTGCGCGGTCCCGAGGCCTTCGACCTTTTGCAGGCCATGAACACGGGCCACGACGGCTCGATGGGGACGCTGCACGCCAACAGTCCGCGCGAGGCCATCAGCCGGATGGAGTCGATGATCATGATGGGTGGCTACACGCTGCCCACAAAGACGATCCGCGAGATGATCACGGGTTCCATCGACGTTATCGTACAGGCGGCTCGTCTGAGAGACGGCTCTCGTAAAATCACGCACATCACGGAAGTGGTGGGCATGGAAGAAGAGGTCGTCACGCTGCAAAACATAATGGTCTACGAGATCCTCGGCACGGACGACAAGACCGGCAAGATCATCGGCCGGCATCGTTCGACAGGCATCTCACGTCCACGCTTCTGGGACCGGGCGGAGTACTACGGCGAGCACCATGCGCTGGCCGATGCACTGGCTTCTTCCGAAGTGGCGGACGCCGACGGCGCCGTGATGGGAGACTAGAACCATGCTGACACCTGAACTCATTCAACTCGGTGCGATGGCGGGGGCGGCGGTGGCTGCGGCCGCGCTCGCCTTCGCATTCGCCTACCCCTACATCAGCGGCGATTATGCCGCCCAGCAGCGCATGAAAGGTGTTACCGAAAACCGTAGCACCAGGAAGGCGCGGATCGTCCAGGTCGAAGAGACCAACCACCGCAAGCAGGCCGTGGCCGAGACGCTGAAGGAGTTGGAAGAGCGCCAGAACAAGAGCAAGAAGCAGTCTCTGCGTATGAAGCTGCTGAGGGCGGGACTGGACATCTCAACAAACATGTTCTGGCTCGCAAGCCTTGGTGCAGGGGTCGCCATTACAGCCATCGCCTACATTGCGATGCCGACCATGCCGCCAATCGCTTTTGCGGCGTTCGGTTTCATCGGCGCCTTCGGTCTGCCGCGCTGGGTGATCAACTTCCTGACCAAGCGGCGCCAGAACAAATTCGTGGCGGCGTTTGCCGATGCCATCGACGTCATTGTCCGTGGGGTCAAATCTGGTCTGCCGCTCAACGAGTGCCTCGGGATCATTGCACGGGAAAGCCCGGAACCGCTGCGCAGTGAATTTCAGGAGGTCGTCGACCAGCAGCGCGTCGGCGTCACGGTCGCTGAAGCTCTTGACCGCCTCATGGCACGTATGCCGCTGCCTGAAGTACGCTTCTTCGCGATCGTTATAGGGATCCAGCAGCAGGCAGGGGGTAACCTGTCGGAAGCACTTGGGAACCTTTCAGGCGTGTTGCGCGCTCGCAAGCAGATGGCGGCGAAGGTGCAGGCGCTTTCGGCCGAAGCAAAGGCCTCGGCGCTGGTGCTTGGATCGCTGCCGCCCGGCGTGATGGCGATGGTCTACATTACGACACCTGACTACATCGCGATCCTTTGGACCGACAAGCTGGGTCAGTTCATGATCTTCTGTGGTGCGATGTGGATGTGCTGCGGCCTTTTCATTATGAAAAAGATGATCGCTTTCAAGTACTAACGATTGCGAAGCCACCGCCGGGCGGCTGCTTTGAGAGGTTGGGCCAAAGCGGCCCTGGAGAAACACGAGCGAAGGATTGGCAGGCGCTGTCATGATGGAATTCGTCGAATTTATTATGCGACCGCAGCTTCTCGTCATGGCTGCTGCTGCTGTGGCTGCCTTCGCAACTGTGCTGACGATCGCGATGCCGATGCTCGATCGGGACCGGATGAGCCAGCGCGTACGTGTGATGGCGACCGAACGAGATCAGATGCGGGCCAGCCGGCTCGCTGAACTGAAGGCCAAGGAAGGGGGGCAGGCGAAGTTGCGCCAGTCGCCTAAAGGCTTCATTCAGCAATTGGTCGATGCACTCGATCTGAAATCGAAATTCGAGTCGGATGAACTCAAGAACCAACTCAAGATGGCAGGCTTGCGCGGTCAGGCGCCGCTTTACGCTTTCGTATTC
>CAZWCL010000466.1:0-3118 GCA_964632265.1 uncultured Hyphomicrobiaceae bacterium
CAGTCGAGTGTGACGGACGACGAGCGCCGCGCCATATGGCACGAGATGCTCGAGATCTACGCCGACAATCTGTTCACGATTGGAATCTTGAACGGGACGAAACAGCCAGTGGCCACGGCGCCCAACATGGTCAACGTGCCGGCCGATGGTGTCTTTTCGTTTGATCCCGGCGGTTATTTTGGTGTCTACAACCCAGATACTTTCTATTATGCCAAGCAGTCGGACGAGGGCCGTTTTGCAGCGTCTCCCGGCGGAGGCGGCAAGTGATGTTCGTTTATATCCTGCGCCGCATTTTTCTGATGATACCGACATTGTTTCTGGTATCGGTTCTCGTATTCACCATTATCGAGTTGCCGCCGGGAGACTATTTTGAGAGCCACGTTGCCGAAATGCTGGCACTGGGCGAAAAGGTGGATCAGGATCAGATCGAGTTCCTGCGGCGCGAGTACGGTTATGACAAGCATCCTGTCGAACGCTATTTCATATGGGTTTCCGGCCTCTTGCAGGGCGATCTCGGTTATTCGTTCGAATACGAAATGTCGGTCAACAAGGTTGTCGGTGACCGTCTATTTTTGACGGTGCTCGTTTCGTTTGTGACCATTATCTTTACTTGGCTGATTGCTTTTCCGATCGGCATCTATTCGGCAATGCATCAATACAGCTGGGGGGATTACGGACTAACGTTTCTTGGCTTGCTCGGCATTGCGACGCCGAATTTTCTTCTGGCTTTGGTCATGATGTATCTGGCGAACCAATGGTTCGATACATCAATCGGCGGTTTGATGGATCCGCAATACGTCAACCAGCCGATGAGCTTTGCAAAGTTCCTGTCGATCCTCGAACACTTGTGGGTTCCCGTGGTTGTGATCGGGACGGCGGGGACGGCTGGGATGATCCGGACGCTTCGCGCAAACCTGCTCGATGAGCTACAAAAGCAATACTATGTGACGGCGAAGGCGAAAGGCCTCTCGCCTGGTCGTGCCATGCGCAAATATCCGCTTAGAATGGCGCTGAACTTCTTTATCGCTGATATTGGCGGAATTCTGCCGCAGATCATTTCGGGCGCAGAGATCGTGGCGATCGTCCTCTCGCTCGAGACGACGGGGCCGCTGCTGATCCGGGCGTTGCAGGCGCAGGATATGTATCTGGCCGGATCGTTCCTGATGTTTCTTGCGCTGCTGACGGTGATCGGGGTGCTTATCTCTGACATTCTGCTCGGGTTTCTCGATCCGCGGATTCGCTTGGCAGGAGGGCGGAGCAGATGACCGGTACAGCGCCCTCAAGGCCCGATGAACGATTGACGCATTGGGTCAATCCGGCGCCGTTCGATCCAAAATCGATCGAGGAACTGACGCCGGCGCAAGAGCGCATCTACCTGGCCTCGCAATGGCGTTTGATGTGGTGGAAGTTCCGCCGCCACAAAGTGGCGGTGGCGGCGGGGATATTCCTCGCCTTCATGTATCTATTGGTGTTGTTTGCGGAAGTTTTCGCCCCCTACAACTATCAAACGCGCCACCTCGACCGTATTCATGCGCCACCGCAAAGCATACGCTTGTTTCATAACGGAGATTTTGTCGGCCCGCATGTGATCGGCTATGACTATCGCCTGGATATGGATGCGCTGAAGCGGATTTATACGGAAAACACGGAAAAGGTTTATCCGCTGAGGTTCCTGTGTTTCGGCGATCACTATAAATTCTGGGGACTCGTCGGAGGGACTTTCCATCTTGTTTGTCCGGCGCAAGGCGGCCATGCGTTTTTGCTGGGCACGGACCGGCTTGGCCGCGACATGCTTTCGCGGATCATTCACGGCGCCCGGATTTCGCTGACCATTGGCCTTATCGGCGTTGCGGTATCGATGCTGCTCGGTGTGTTTTTCGGTGGCCTTGCCGGCTATTTCGGCGGTTGGGTCGACATGGTCGTACAACGGCTGATCGAGGTTTTGCAGTCGCTGCCGTCAATACCTTTGTGGTTGGCGATCGCTGCCATCATCCCAGTAACGTGGAGCCCGCTTTCCGTATATTTCATTATCACGATCATACTTGGTTTGATTGAATGGACCGGTCTGGCGCGTGCGGTGCGCTCAAAGCTGCTGTCGTTGCGCGAGGAAGATTACGTGCTCGGGGCCCAGCTGATGGGCGCGCGGGCGGGGCGGGTCATCCGCCGCCATTTGGTACCCGGGTTCACGAGCCACCTGATCGCTGCGGCGACGCTTTCAATACCGGCGATGATTCTCGGTGAGACAGCACTCAGTTTTCTCGGGCTCGGATTGCGCGCGCCCATCACAAGCTGGGGTGTGTTGCTGACGGAGGCCCAGAATATCAACGTCATTGCACTTTATCCCTGGCTGATGCTGCCGGTCGTTCCGGTGATCCTGGTCGTTCTGGCGTTTAATTTCCTCGGTGATGGGCTGCGCGATGCGGCCGACCCTTATAAGTGAGCTGGCAAGTGAGCCGGCAAGGTGCGACTTCGTTGCTCGCGTCCGATCACAAAGCATTGTGCGTGGGACTTTCGGGCTTTCGTTCCGGGGCGAAACATGTTCGGTGAATTCCATATGGCTTCCGCCGCCAGGCTGGCTGCCGTTGAACTTATCTATGCATATGCAGGCGGGAACCATGGATTACGATGATGACCATGTCCGGGTGCTGATGTACTCTCACGACACGTTCGGGCTCGGTCATCTGCGCCGTACGCGCGCCATCGCGCACGCGCTCGTAGAACAGCATAAACGGCTCAGTGTGCTGATTATTTCGGGGTCTTCGATTGCCGGTGCATTCGACTTTCGCTCGCGCGTCGACTTCATAAAGATTCCGAGCGTCATCAAGCTGCGCAACGGCGATTATACATCGATGTCGGATCACATCGACTTGGGTGAGACGCTATCCATGCGGCGCGCGATTATTGAGAGCGCGGCGGTGAATTACCGGCCGAATGTGTGCATCGTCGATAAGGAACCGCGCGGGCTGCGCGGGGAATTGGATATTACGCTGCCGCGATTGACGGAGATGGGGTGCGAGGTCGTTCTCGGGCTGCGCGAGGTTCTGGATGAACCGAGTGTCGTGCGTGATGAATGGATGCGCAACGACGCGGTCCGGGCGGTCTGCGATCACTACGACCG
>CAZWCL010000467.1:0-3117 GCA_964632265.1 uncultured Hyphomicrobiaceae bacterium
GAGGCGGGGCATCTCGAACTGCCGCCGCCTGTCACGCCAGCCTGATTGGTTGCAGCGATGTTATTTGGAAGTAACCTGAGCCGATGAACCATGACAACTATACTGACCGATATATCTCGGACATTCTGGCCGATGTGAAATCTTTCGCCATGGTGGGGGCAAGTGCCAACACCAATCGCCCGAGCTACTTCGCAATGAAGTATATGCTGAGCAAGGGCTTTGAGGTGATACCGGTCAATCCGCGTCTGGCGGGCGAAGAGATCCTCGGCCAAGCAGTCTATGCATCGCTGGCCGAGGTGAACCGTGGCGTTGATGTGATCGACATCTTTCGGAACTCGGAAGCGGCAGGCGATGTGGTGCAGGAGGTTCTTTCGCTGCAAGAGACGCTGACGCCCAAAGTCATCTGGATGCAGCTTGGCGTGCGCCACGATGAAGCCGCGTTGGCGGCCGAGGCGGCTGGGATCATGGTCGTCATGAACCGGTGCCCGAAGATTGAGTATGGGCGTCTTTCCGGAGAAATCGGTTGGGCCGGCGTCAATACGGGGGTGGTCTCGAGTGTGCGCCCGGTGCTTGCTGCCGGGCAGGTGCAAAACCACGTGATCGGCAAGCGTCGCTGAGACGTTGGGCTGAGTAACCATATAAAGATTGACGCCTGCCACGGACCAAGGCGCGTGGCAGGCGTCGACACTTCATTGGCTCCGTTACGTGAAGCGCTTGACCAGGCCGAGCAGGAGCCCGATGCCGCCACCGCCGGCACCGCCGGCGATTAAGTTGCCGACGATCGTCATCGGATCAAGGCTGCCAGAGCCGGCGGCGGCGCCGATTGCGCCGCCGATCTCAGGGCCCAAAACGTAGGTGCCGATCATGCCGCCGATGATGCCGATGATCGAGGCCGAACCGGCACCGACATTTTTGCCGCCCGTGAGCTTTCCTACAATGTTGCCGCCCAGCAGGCCGCCGACGCCACCTGTTGCGAGTGGAATGAGTTGTTCGATCATTGTTTGTCTTCCCCAATGGTCGCGTTATCGCGAATTGTCCCTGCTTCGGCGGAATTTTGTGGCGCGCATCCAGGCGGCTTGACCCCCTGATGTTTTGCTTGGCTCCCGTCTCCAGCCCAGGAACACTACATCAACTTGTGCACTGTCCCATGACGGAACGATCTAGGTGGATTCGCCTGCAAGAGCTACGTCTGTGTACGGAATAGCGCGACGGATTGTCTCCAACTCTATGAAATGTCCAGAAAAATGGAGCGTGGGACGACGGCCAATTAGAGTATCAGGTGCTCGCTCCAGCGCGAGGGAGGTAAGGATTTTTGCTAACGTGGCACATCGGCCACGCAATATCGTTAGACCAGTTGGCGCGCTAATCACGCCTGGCGGTAGTCCGCGCGGATCATAGCGGGTAAAGACAGTTAGTTGTTCGCGTTTTGCCGCTTGTGCCAAGCCGGCGGACGTTTCCGACAATAAATGTCAAAGATCAAACTGGAGAAGCCGCATGACGCAAGATGCCGCCGCCCCGAAATTCGATACGCTTGCCGTTCATGCCGGTGCGGCGCCCGATCCGTCCACCGGCGCGCGCGCCACGCCGATCTATCAAACGACTTCGTTCGTTTTCAACGACGCAGACCACGCGGCCTCATTGTTCGGGCTTGAGGCGTTCGGCAATATTTACACGCGCATTATGAACCCGACACAAGCTGTGCTCGAATCCCGGGTCGCGGCTTTGGAGGGCGGCACGGCGGCGCTAGCGGTCGCCTCCGGTCATGCGGCGCAGTTCCTGACGTTTCATACCCTGATGGAGCCGGGTGATGAATTCATCGCCGGGCGCCAGCTCTACGGCGGTTCCGTCAATCAGTTCAATCATGCTTTCAAAAAGTTCGATTGGAATGTGGCGTGGGCGGATTCGACGGATGTGGCGAGCTTCGAGGCCGCCGTTACGGACAAAACGCGCGCGATCTTTATCGAGAGCATTGCCAATCCGGGCGGCGTGATCGTCGATATTCCGGCAATTGCCGCCGTGGCCAAGAAGACCGGTGTGCCTCTGATCGTCGACAACACCATGGCATCTCCATACCTGTGCCGGCCATTCGAGCATGGCGCCGATATCGTCATTCACTCGCTGACTAAATTTATCGGCGGGCATGGCAACTCTATCGGCGGGATTATCGTCGATGGCGGCAAGTTCGACTGGCTTGGCGCGAAGCATCGCTACAAGACAATGGTCGAGCCGAATGAATCGTATAACGGGCTGGTGCTCGCCGAGACATTTGGCGATTTCGCCTTTGCGATCGCATGCCGCGTGATGGGATTGCGCGATACGGGAGCCGCGATCTCGCCAATGAACGCGTTCCTGATCATCAATGGGTGCGAGACACTGGCGCTGCGGATGCAGCGCCAGTGTGACAATGCACTGGTGGTTGCAAAGCACTTGAGTGCGCACGACAAGGTCGCGTGGGTGAGCTATGCAGGCCTGCCCGAGAATAAATACCATGATCTGCACAAAAAGATCTGTCCGAAGGGTGCGGGGGCTGTGTTCACGTTCGGGCTCAAGGGTGGCTACGATGCGGGCGTCAAATTCGTTGAAGCACTGAACCTCTTCAGCCATCTGGCCAACATCGGCGATACGCGTAGCCTAGTGATCCACCCCGCGTCGACGACGCACCGTCAGCTCACGCCCGAACAACGTAATCAGGCCGGCGCGGGTGATGATGTGATACGACTATCCATCGGGATCGAAGACAGCGGCGATATTATTGCCGACCTTGATCAGGCCTTGGCGACCGCTGGCTGAGCCGATTCAAGCAGGGCAGGGCGCGCCGCGTCTATAGATAATGGACGTGGCGCGCCGGCATTCGCCAGGTGTTTCGGTTCAGCTGTTTGGAGACCAGGCGGCAGGACGTTTCTCAGCAAACGAGGCGAGGCCTTCGCCGGCCTCTTCCGACTGGCGTTTGTTTGAATGGCTTTCGATCAGGCGCTCAAGTTCCGCCCCCTTGATGTCACCTTGTGAATAGTCGATTGCCAACTGCTTGGTCTGGGCGATGGCGTCGGGTGCGCATTCGAGCAGGGCTGAGAGGATTTCTTCACTCTTCGCCTCAAGCTGGTCGCCTGCGACGACTTC
>CAZWCL010000468.1:0-3117 GCA_964632265.1 uncultured Hyphomicrobiaceae bacterium
CACCAAAGTCGAAGGCAAGCGTAAGATCAATCGCCCGCGAACTTGAGATCCATCCAGGTATTGTTGTGGGTATGCTTCAGCATCACCGCGTGTTGGATTTTAGATTCATGAACGATCTGAAAGTGAAGCTTGAGTTTATGCAGCCTTAAGCTGTTGCCACAGCAAATCTGGCTCAACGTTACCATGACGCGGCACCGAGGTCACACTCTGGATAATAGCTGAAGATGACATTGAGTGGGGAGAAGATCGGAAACTGAAACGGGGCAATACCTCTTTCATCGGACATGATCGGCAGCAGAGAAACCGGCGCAGACCAGCAACCGACGGAAATGTCCCCTCCATGATCTCACGATTGCAGCAGCAAGGCACCACGGCGCGTAGGGTGCAATGCATTGCACCTTTCACACCTCGCCACGCTCTCCAAACTTCGCGTCATGCATCGCCTCGACACGCTGCCGGATTTCGCTGGGCTCGTCCTCCTCGATCCGCCGGTCGCGATAAATCGACGAATGCGGCCATTCCGCTATTTTTTGAACATAACCATGCGCGACCGGATGGAAGGTGCAATACATTGCACCCTACGCGCCTCGGTTTCGTGGCCCGCTCTGCTCGCCTCCGGATCAAACGCGCCGCGCTCTCTGAACTTCGCGTCATTCATCGCCGCGACCCCAGCCCCTCCCTTGAAAGCCCGGCGCAGCACGTAGGGTGCAATGTATTGCACCTTTTACACCTCGCCACGCTCTCCAAACTTCGCGTCATTGATCACCTCGCCCCCAGCCCCCCGCGGCAGCCTTACCCGCCCTCGCGGAACCCCGGATAGAGCATCATCCCGCCGTCGATGTAGAGAACATGGCCGTGAACATAGTCGCTCGCGTCGGAAGCGAGCCAGACAACCGCCTTGGCAACGTCCTCCGGTTCACCAAGCCGGCCGTACGGGATCAGCTTGTGAAGCTCGTCCTGTCGCGCTTCGTTTTCCCAAACGTCTTTGTTGATGCCTGTCTTGATGGCGCCCGGCGATACGGCGTTGACGCGGATCTTGTGAGGGCCGAACTCCTGGGCGAGGGACTTCATCAGCATGACGACACCGCCTTTGGAGGCAGCGTAATTCGCGTGGCCCGCCCAGGGTATCTGGTCATGCACCGAACTCATGAAGACCATGCTGCCGATCGCGCCGCCATTCTTGTTTTCGCTGCCGCGTCGGCAGAACACACGGGCGGCCTCGCGCGCGCAAAGAAACTGGCCCTGCAGGTTCGTCCTGATCACTGACTGCCAGTCGGCCACGGACATATCGAGCGTACCGGCATCTTTTTGGATGCCTGCGTTGTTGACGAGTATATGGAGCGTCCCATAGCGCTCCGTCAGCCGCGCGAACATCTCCTTGACCGCGTCCTCGTCACCGACATCGCCCTGATGGGCGAAGGCTGCGCCGCCGTTGCGCTCGATCGTCTCGACGGCGCTCCCGGCCGCGTCTTCGTCGCCGTAATCGTTCACCACGACCTTTGCCCCCGCCTCCGCGAGCGCGAGGGCGGTCGCACGCCCGATGCCTGAAGCGGCGCCGGTAACGAGTGCAACTTTTTCGGCAAGAGGTGAATCAGCCATGCGGTCCTCCAACGGGTGCAAACGCGATCGTGGAAAGCAGGACAACGCCGCTTGGTCGGGAAATCACTTCGGCGCGGAGCGCGTTCCCAGCCCCGTCATCACGTCTTATTCACGAAGCAGTGAGCGTTTGGCGCGGCAGGAACAGCGCAACGATGCTTGTGTTGGAAAGGCGTTATTGATCTCTGCATTGGCCGAACGGAGCAATTGTATGCGTCACTATTCCCCCCGAAACATCGCTGCCGCCATCACCGCTTTCCTAGTCATTGTGTCGGCCGGGATGATAATGGCCTCGGCAGTGGCACAGCAGACCCAGCAGCCAACGGCAGGTGCGCCGTTCGGCGATGAACAGTCTGTCGGCTACGCCGGACGCCTGTGGCAGCAGCTTGCCGGCGCAAGCCTCGTCGGCGAAAATTCCCCGATGACGATGCCCTACAAGGGGACCAGCCCCCACGGCGGTATGCTCGACTATCTCGAGAGCGCTGCCAGCGTCGACGGCCATAGCGGACTGGCCATCGTCAAGCGCAACTATGGCGGAGAAGATCTGACGCGGGAGAAGGTCTTGAAGAACCCCGATCAGTTCCTGCAGTCCGTGACGGTGATGTTCCGTCGTGAGGCCGGTTACGACCCGGAGAACAAGAACTGGTTCTGGGCCAAGTACAATCCCGACGGCTCCTTGCAGACTAATCCGGCCGGAAAGATGCTCGCCGGCCGCGTCGCCAAGGGTGCGGACAGCGGCTGTATCGCCTGCCACAAGGTGGCGCCGGGCGGTGACTACGTCTACTCGTACGACCTCGAAAACTAGCCGCAGAGATCGCTCATATGCGTGTTCTCGCGACACTTGCCGTCGTCGCTCTCATCGGTTTGGCAGCAGCGGCGGCGTTTCTCTACGGCGGCGTCTTCAATGTCGCCGCGACCGATCCACATACGCCGGCTGTTCGCTGGGCCATCGAACGTACGCTTAGAAGCTCGATCAGCCGGGCTGCCGCGGACATTGAAACGCCTCCTGAGAATGAACGCCCTCTTATCGCTGAAAGCGTTCAACTCTACGCGCAGAACTGCGCGATGTGCCACGGGGCGCCCGGCCAGTCGCTGCCGCAAATGTCTCAGAATATGCGGCCCGAACCTCCGCATTTCGGCAAGGACGCGGTAGCGTGGCAGCCGCGGGAGATTTTCTGGATCCTCAAATACGGCATCAAAATGAGTGGGATGCCGTCATGGGGTTCCAAACTCGATGATGGTGAGTTGTGGCAACTGGTGACGGCCGTGCGCGCACTCGATGAGATGTCGCAGGAGGAATATGATCGCCTCCTCGGCCGTGCGGGTTCATCGGACGCTGAAGCCCCCGACGCTGCAGCCGGCGAACAGACGACCGCGCAAGCTGAAACGGCCAGCGAGGCCGGCGGCGGCGACAAGTCCGACAAGCCGGTCAAGGTCGAGATGACCCAGGACCTTCGCTTCGTGCCTCCCCGCCTGACCATCAAGGCCGGCGAGACGGTCCGGTGGACCAATTCCTCACGC
>CAZWCL010000469.1:0-3094 GCA_964632265.1 uncultured Hyphomicrobiaceae bacterium
CTCGGCGCCGGGTCGCACATCGACCTGGATCAACGACCGTATTCGCAACCTCTATCGCGATCTCTTCCACTGGGGCTACTGCCATACAGTCGAGGTGTACCGTGACGACGAACTCGTCGGCGGCCTTTATGGTGTTGCGCTGCAGGGCGCATTTTTCGGCGAGAGTATGTTTTCGCGCGCCCGGGATACCTCGAAGATCGCCCTCGTTCATCTCTGTGCCCGCCTTATTCACGGTCGCTTTTCGCTACTTGATACCCAGTTCGTCACGGATCATCTGGCGCAGTTCGGCGCGACCGAAATACCGCGCGAAGCCTTCCACATCCGCCTGTCGCATGCGCTGCAGAAAGTCGGCGATTTCAACGCCCTCGACGAGGCTACCCCCCCCGACCGCATCATCGAGATTGTGCGCACAGCCAACGATGTCGCCGCGCGCCCGCACCGGGCGAAATAGAAGCGAAATTAGGACTCTAGCGCCGGACGCGCCGCCGCCTGCGTCGTTCGGGGCGTCTGCCAGTCTCGGCTTGTGAGGCGGTCTGTCCCGCCTCCGGCTTCGCACCGCCCTCGCAACCGGAAAGCCACACGTCGAACACGGGATGTTCGACCGCGTTAAGCGCCGGGCTTTCCGCGAACATCCAACCGGAAAAGATCTTCTTTTCCTGGCCGTCGAGTTCAGTGTCGCGAATCTCGACGAACGTCGAGGTTTTCGGCAATTCGGTGGCTGGGCGCGAATAGCACACCCGTGGCGTAATCCGGAGGGAGCCGAACTCGACCGTCTCGTCCAGCTTCACCTTGATTTCGGAGATCCGCGCCGTCACTTTGTCGAGCGCGGAAAAAATCGCGGTCGTATTCTCGATCCGTACACCTTGGGCGGAAGCCGGGCTGACGACGCCCAATGCAAGTCCCAACGACACCGCCCCGATCATGGCGGCGCAGCTATAGCGGCTATTGTTCTGTCGATTAACCATGTATTCGGTATCGGACTGTGTTGGATGAACGCTGCGACGTCGCCCCGGATTTTGCGATTGAGTGTCTTCAGTGGTGTCTAATGGCGTTCGAAAACGGCATGTCAATGACGGCCGACGCAGCACTTTTACCAGATTCGCGAAGTCGCGACCGGTCCGTCGTGGCGGCGTATCGAAAACGGCGGCCCCCGACTAAAGATACCTAGTCCGGCTTCCACGCCTGATAATCACCGGTCGCTGGTGGCCGGTCCTCTGGCGTCAGGATTGACCCATCTGGCCTGTAGGCCGCCGCGGTTCCGGTCATGTTCGGGCGCGGCTCCTTTTCCCATGGACGCGGCGTATAGATTTCATCGGTCGGCGGCGTATCGACCGTATAGTGCATCCACCCGTGCCAGGCTGGCGGGATCAGCGACGCTTCGGACATATTCGCATACGTCACCCAGCGTCGCGGTTTGCCAAGTGGTCCAACGCCTGATTTCTGTTCGTAATATTTGTTGCCGAACTCGTCCTCGCCAACGAAACGGCCCTGCCACCAGATGGTCGCCCGCGTGCCCCACGTGTTACCGCCCCACCAGGAAAAGATCTCGCTGAAAATGCTCATGCCCTGCCTTGATGTCCCTTGGGTGTCGCCTGGGGCTCGGAAACGGGGCCCAGGTTGATTGGAACTTAGATTTTCCCGCCCCCGAGTTCGCCTTTGCGATAGCGCAGTCAGGCATCCGCTGTCCATACGCCAACTGGCCGCGGCCATTATGCAACACGTTGTTGCAGCATCCCTGAAACCTCACGCGACGCCTGCTGTTTTTTTTATCCGCCATACAATGCGTCTTGAACGCCGCAAACATCGGGCCATGCGTTCGGACGCGTTCACACGTTTTACACAGCTTGCCCCCACAAAACGCTAGATGTTGTGTCACCAATCAATCTGACCCACTAGATAAATCTGGCTCGCCACTTCAAATCGGGCTGGCCGCCGCCGGCGAATCCTTCGATTCAGGATCCCAACGCGATGCCGTCGCGCTTCCGTCTCGGGGCTTTCTGGTCCTTGCCGGGGCGCAGTACTTTATCGGCGCCGCCATTGGTCCGCGTAGGTAACGGCCGCGTTTCCGGCCACTTCTCACATTCGTGACATACGCCCGAACCGCGATCTCTTGCGGCGGATGCGTGTGCCGATCTGCGCAAAAACACGTGAGCGCGCTCGCACTGGGCGCGCCCGAAATGAATAGGCACAACCGATGAAAATTACCCGGCGCTTTACCGAAGCAGGAAAATCTCCCTACGACAAAATCAAGTTTCGTAAAGCGACGAGTGAGATCAAAAATCCCGACGGTTCGATGGTATTCCGTCTCGAAGGATTCATGGTGCCGGACCACTTCAGCCAGGTCGCAGCCGACATCCTTGCCCAGAAGTATTTCCGCAAGGCCGGCGTCCCCGCCCGCCTGAAACGCATTGAGGAAAACACCGTCCCGGCGTGGCTGTGGCGCTCAGGCGCCGATGAGGCCGCGCTCGCAGAACTCACTACCGAAGAGCGCTTCACAGGTGAAAGCGATTCGCGCCAGGTTTTCGACCGGCTCGCCGGCACCTGGACATACTGGGGCTGGAAGGGCGGCTACTTCTCGTCCGAAGAGGACGCCCGCGCCTTTTACGACGAGCACCGCTACATGTTGGCAAGCCAATATGGCGCACCCAATTCCCCGCAGTGGTTCAATACCGGTTTGCACTGGGCCTATGGCATCGACGGTCCCGGTCAGGGCCATTTCTATGTCGACCCGGAAACCGGCGAACTCACGCAGTCGACGTCGGCCTATGAGCATCCGCAGCCGCATGCCTGCTTCATCCAGTCCGTCGAGGACGACCTCGTCAACGAAGACGGCATCATGGACCTTTGGGTGCGTGAAGCACGCCTCTTTAAGTACGGCTCCGGCACAGGCACCAATTTCTCGAAGCTCCGTGGCAGCAACGAACGCCTCTCGGGCGGCGGCCGCTCTTCGGGCCTGATGAGTTTCCTGAAAATCGGTGACCGCGCGGCGGGGGCCATTAAGTCGGGCGGCACCACGCGACGCGCCGCCAAGATGGTCGTGGTCGACGTCGACCATCCCGACATCGAGGAATACATCGACTGGAAGGTGAAGGAA
>CAZWCL010000470.1:0-3092 GCA_964632265.1 uncultured Hyphomicrobiaceae bacterium
GGCGACTCAAGCATCGAAACGAGACGGACGTTCGGCTGATTGTAGACCTCGTAGTAATGCGTTTCCTGGGGCACGCGGCGCGTGCCGAAGCCATGATCCTTCGGGATCAGCATCTCGGCGACTTCGGGATCGGTGACGCGCTGACGAATTTTTTCGGCCACGAAATCCGAGACATACTTGTTCGCTGCACGATCGGTCAGCATGTCTTTGAAATTGCCCTGCCAGATTCCGAAACCCTGGCCGGCGTAACGCTCTTCGAGGAAGGCGCGGCGTTCAGCTTCCGGCACGTCAAAGGTGTTGCGCGGATCGGGGGTATGCAGGAAGCACGCGGCAGTTTCCTGGCAGCGGCTGAACATTTCCTCGTATCCGGAGCGGATCTCGGCCATCTCTTCCTTCGAGATTGGACGGTTGTGCAAAGGCGTGCACCAATTCGGCCGGCGCTGGAAGACTGTCAGATGTCCAGCGGTCTTGGCGACTTCCTGGATAGTCTGAACGCCTGTCGCGCCGGTACCGACGACGGCTACACGCTTGCCCTCGAAGCTGACCGGTTCTTTAGGCCACAGGCCGGTGTGGAAGGATTGGCCCTTGAAATCGCCGCGGCCCTCGAAACGTGGGTAGGTCGGCGCCGATAGAGGACCGACGGCGGTCACCATATGGCGCGCGCGGTGTGTCGAGCCGTCTTCCAGCGTGACCTCCCAAGAGCGGGCGTTACCGTCCCAGTGAGCCGACCTAACGCGGGCGGAAAAACGGATGTCGCGGCGCAGATCCAGCTTGTCGGCGACGCGGTTGAGGTAGCGTTCGGTCTCGGGCTGTGGTGCGAAGTGCTCCGACCAGTCCCACTCCTCAAGCAGTTCCGCATCGAAGGAATATTGGTAGGAATAGCTCTCTGAATCGAAGCGCGCGCCCGGATATCTGTTCCAATACCACGTGCCGCCGACGCCCGTACCGGCTTCAAATACGCGGACATCAAGCCCCAACTGATCACGCAATGTGTGGAGCTGATAAAGGCCGGAAATACCAGCGCCAACAATGATGACGTCGTGATCGAGACCGGGCTCTTTTCGTGAAGCGGAACGGACAGTGTCGTCTGTAGAAACCATAAAGCGTCATCTCCTGGCCGAATTGGACCCTCGCCGAGAACACCCGCGAGGTTAGCAACTCACCGAATTGAATTGGCGGCATTGTATCAAATCATGGCGGGTCTATCACACGCACTGGCAACAGGTTGATGATAGCTCGCCCGCCGCCTCGACCCACCGGGGTGGCCGCGCTAGCGTGCGGGTTGAGTGATGAGCGTAAACCACACAAGTTCATCTCAACTACCCGGAATTATGGCATGCCTTCTTGCGACAAGATCGAACCGTTCGACCGGAAGGTCTATTCGCCGCTACGCGCGCTCACGTGGCCAAGGGAAGGCTATTTCGATTGCCGCGCGCCCCGCCTTGCCGGCGCGCCATATGTTTCCATCCACCGTCGGTACGCTGACAGTCACGCCAGCGCCTGACCGCAGAAAGATCGCACCCATGACGCTACCGAATGAACTCACGGCAACCGAGGCCTACCGGCAACTGGCGGATGGGACAATGTCGGCGGAAGCCCTGACGCAAGCCTGCCTCGAGCGCATTAGCACGCGCGAGCCGGAAGTCCACGCCTGGGAATTCCTCGATCCGAACCAGGCGCTGGCCCAAGCGCGCGATATTGACAGGCGGCGGGCCGATGGCGGCGCAATCGGCCCGCTTCACGGGCTACCCGTCGGCGTTAAAGACATCATTGACACGGCCGACATGCCGACCGGCAATGGCTCGGCGATATTCGATGGCAACCGACCGTCGCGCGATGCCCAGTGCGTGGCGGCATTGCGCGCTGCCGGGGCTGTGATCCTCGGCAAGACGGTCACGACCGAACTTGCAAATCGCCATCCCAACAAGACGCGCAACCCGCACAACCCGGCGTATTCCCCAGGCGGGTCCTCGTCTGGCTCCGGCGCGGGGGTCGCGGACTATCACATGCCGCTCGCGCTTGGCACGCAGACCGGTGGGTCTGTTATCCGGCCGGCATCCTACAACGGCATCTACGGCCTCAAGCCGACGCTTGGCATGATCCCGCGCGCCGGTGTGCTGCTGCAATCTCACATGCTCGACACGATCGGGGTTTATGGGCGTTCGCTGGCGGACCTTGCGCTTTTGTTCGATGTGCTTTCACAGCCCGATCCTGCTGATGCACAAAGCTATTCCGGGTCCCGCCTGCCGACGCGCGGGATGCTGGAAAAGGCTGCGCCAAGGGCGCCGCGTTTCGCATTCTTGCGCACGCCGGCCTGGGACGAGGCGCCGGCCTCCGCGCAGGCGGCACTCGAAGGGGTTGTCGCGTCGCTTGGCAATCAGGCTGACGAGGCGACCCTGCCGGCGCCGTTCGACGAGATCATCGACCTGCACACAACGATCATGAGTGTCGAGAACATGGCCTATTATGGCGGCTATCTTGAGACGCACCGCGAGTTGCTGAGCGACGTTCTTGCCGAACGACTTGAGGCCAGCAGTGCAACGCCTGGGCATGAATACGTCCGCGCACTCAATGCGCGTGAAGAGATCTATGACGACGTTGCGGCCCTGTTGCGAAAGTACGACGCGATCCTGTGTCTCGCATCGCCCGGAGCGGCGCCCGATACTCTGGCGAGCACCGGCAGTGCGGTGTGCAACGGGCTTTGGACTTATCTTGGTGTGCCGTGCGTATCGCTGCCGCGTCTCACGGTTGACGGCATGCCGATGGGTGTCCAATTGGTGGGACGACGCGGTGAAGAGGGCAAGCTGCTGCGCACCGGGCGTTGGCTTGATGAGCGCCTTCAGCAATAAGCGGCCGTGGCCGGGATACCGGGCGGCGCTGATGCTGCCCGTGTCCGGCGCGTCACCGTTTGAAACGGTTCATGATCCTCAGCGCGGCGCATGCAGCGCCATAGCCGTTGTCGATATTGGTAACGACGACGCCCGGGGCGCACGAGACCAGGCAAGACGCAAGGGCGGTTTCACCAGCGCGAGCCGCGCCGTACCCGGTGGAGGTCGGCACGGCGATCAAAGGCGCATCGATCAGGCCGCCAA
>CAZWCL010000471.1:0-3084 GCA_964632265.1 uncultured Hyphomicrobiaceae bacterium
TGATGTGGGATCCACCACATCTGCGACGGACGCGCCTTGTGAGCGGCCAATTTCGCCGCATCTCGACCGCACTGAGTTCTTCAATAGCCTGCTATGTAATCGCAACCCGTTTCCGGAGTGCCCATGCCAGCCGACACATCGCCCGCCGTGGGGCACAACACCGCGCGCCTGATGGATCTTTATCGCACGATGGTGCGTATTCGCGCTTTCGAGGAGACCGCGCTCGCGGCACATAAGGCCGGCGAGATGCCGGGGCCGCTGCACGTCTCGATCGGGCAGGAGGGTGTGGCGGCCGGCGTCTGTGCCAGCCTCAGCGCCGAGGACCGTTTGACTTCAAATCATCGCGGTCATGGCCACGCACTGGCGAAGGGCGCGGAACCGCTCGGCATGTTCGCGGAACTGTTCGGACGCGAGACCGGCTATTGCCGCGGCAAAGGCGGCTCGATGCATATCGCGGATTTCTCGGTTGGCATGCTTGGCGCGAACGGTGTCGTCGGCGGCGGGCTGGCGATTGCTGTCGGGGCGGCGCAGGGGCTCAAGCTGCTTGGGTCGGATCGGATAGCGGTATGCATGTTTGGTGATGGCGCAATGAACCGCGGGCCGTTCCTCGAGGCGCTCAATTGGGCGGCGCTTTATGAATTGCCGTGTCTGTTCGTATGCGAGGATAATGGTGTTGCGGCCTTTACGGCGTCAGCGAGTGTTACCGCGGGGCCGGGCGCGTCGGCGCGAGCCGAGGCGCTTGGCGTTCCGGCGACGCGGGTCGATGGCAATGATGTCGGTGCCGTCGATAAGGCGGTTGCCGGTCTGGTCTCGGACATCCGGGCGGGGAAGGGCCCCAAGCTTCTTCATGCCGATACGTACCGGTGGACGGGACATACCTCTACTGATCCGGCGGCGTGGCGCAAGAGCCAGGAGGTCGAGGCGGGAAAGGCGCGTTGCCCGATCGCAAAGCTCAAGGCGGAGCTTGGTGAGCAAGGCGTTGCCGGCGATGAGTTGGACCGTATCGAGGAGGATGCGCGTGCGGAAATGGAAGGGGCCCGGACGGCTGCCAATGCGGCGGCGTTTCCGGCCGGTGCCGTCGCGTACGAGGATGTCCAGGATGTTGGTGCAGTCGTCGAGGGGGGGCGGTGAGATGGCAAAGGTGACATTGAACGAAGCCGGCCGGCTTGCGGTCCTTCAGGAAATGCGTGCGGATCCGACGATTTGGGTGCTGGGCGAAGACGTCGCCAGTGGTGGCCTTTGGGGGCAATACCGCGATTTCATCGACGAATTCGGTCCGCAACGGATCGTGTCCACGCCCATTTCGGAGTCGACGATCATGGGGGCGGGTCTTGGCGCGGCCCTGGTCGGTACCCGGCCGATTATCGAGATGCGTATTTTCGATTTCGTCATGTGTGCGATGGATGAGCTGGTCGATCAGATCGCCAAAGTCCGTTACATGTTCGGCGGTCAGGCAAAGCCCGCCGTTGTCGTGCGTATGCCGCATGGGATGTGGCGGAACTCGGCCGCGCAGCACAGTCAGATGCTGGAGGCCTGGTTTGCGCATCTGCCGGGGGTCACGGTTGTAGCGCCGGCAACGGCGGAGGACGAAGCGGGTCTGCTTGTAACGGCGATCCGCTCGGATGATCCGGTGCTGTTCTTCGACCCGAAAGACCTTTGGGATGTCGAGGGCGAGGTGGCCGAGGTTATTGAGCCGATTCCGTTTGGCCAGGCGCGGCGCGTGCGTGGAGGCTCAGACCTTACGATCGTGACATGGAGTGCACTGGTGCCGAAGGTCGCTGAAGCCGCGGCGGCTCTGGCCCGGGATGGCATCGAAACGGATGTACTGGATCTCAGGACGATCTGGCCTTGGGACAAAGACGCCGTGCTTGCTTCTGTTGAAAAAACGGGACGGCTGCTGGTCGCGCACGAAGCGGTTGAAGTCGGCGGCTTCGGGGCCGAAGTCGTGGCGACGGTGATCAGCGAGCTCGGACCGGGGCGTATCAAGGCTGCCAAGCGGATCGGCGCGCCGCGAATACCGATCCCTTTTTCGCCGCCGCTCGAGGCTGAGATGCGCGTGGATGCCGCAAAGATCGAGGCGGCGGCGCAGGCCGCGATGGCCTGAAGGTCCCGCCGGGGTCGATGGCAGAGGTTGGTGCGTATGGCTCAGCCGCTTCATCAGGTCGAGGCAATAGGTGCGAGTGCCGTGGCGTGGAATCGGTAGTTGGACAATGCGCAGGGTCTCGGGGACATCGGCGGGCCGAAATACTGCCGCCATATGGTTTGCGTTGAAATCGGAAATGTCACAGCGGGTGCGATCCACCTTGCCCCGGGCCAACCACGGCCAATTATATCATCTTACCACCACGATCAGTGTGCTTCGCCGTTGATGCACATCAATGCGAATGGCGCTAACGTCGGCAGTATGGTCAAAAGGCGGTGCGGTTGATCTAGTGCCGCTCAAGCCCGATGGAGGAGTGGGAGACATGTACTCGAATATTATTGTCGCAACCGATGGCTCCGAGATTGCCGGCCGAGCGATCGCCCACGCGATTGATCTGGCCAAACTCTCGAGTGCCAAGCTGACGGCGGTGACGGTGACGGAACCCTTTCAGGTTATCGCGACGGAAACAGGTGTCGGGATCGTGCCGCCGGACGACTATGAAGAAAAGAGTAAGGCTTATGCGCAAGAGCTGCTTGGCAAAGTAGTGCGCGATGCCGAGGCGGCGGGCGTGACTTGCGACACGGTGCACCGAACCGACCGGTGGCCGTATCAGGCGATTATCAATGCGGCGGAAGACAAGGGTGGCGATCTCATCGTGATGGGCTCGCATGGGCGGAGCGGCATCGAAGGGCTCTTGCTCGGCAGCCAATCGGTGAAGCTGCTGACCCACACCAAGATTCCGGCGCTGGTTATTCGGTGAGGGCGTAGCCGAGGGAAGCGCCGGGACCTGATCCCAGCGTTTCCCACGTTCAGTGTCATGGATTGGTCGAGTCGGGCGGCAATCCCAGGGCGTGCAAACGGGTAGACAAGCCAAGCGGGTGACGAGAAAGCCGACGCGAGACGTCAGGCTCGTCGGGCGGGGCGGCGAATAATGCATCCCA
>CAZWCL010000472.1:0-2702 GCA_964632265.1 uncultured Hyphomicrobiaceae bacterium
AGTTCTCTGAGAGCGGCAATTTGATCACGCGAGAACCGCGGCGTGCCGGTTGCCGGTGCCGTATCTGCTGCAGCGGACGTACTCATGATACGCTTTCCGTTCGGGATTTTCATAACCACGCATTGCCCGTGCCAGAACAATGCCAGAGCGCCGTCGCGTGATTAGGATAGATACAACTGGCGCCCGGAGGAGCACCTCTATTAAACACACACCATTCCCGATAAAGCAGCTACCATAAAATTAATTGGTAAATATTACGCCTCATAGCGTCCAGTATTTGGAAATAACAAACGACAGCGCACCAAAATAATTATCAACGGTGCTCTTCTTCATGCGCCTCAATCAGTGCCCGGTTATATATGGAAAGCGCAGTCATACGTTCCGCCCAGCCGATTATCGCCTCCGGATCGCTAGAGGAAACAACCGGAATACGCGCAGACCCCGCCACATCGAATGAACGCAATGCCCTTTCCAGCGTATCGGTCGGTGTAAGAAATGCTGTTTCAAGATCGACAAGGTCCACCGGCAGCGCCTCATCGCCCTCGCGCCATACCATAAACTCCGAAACCGTCAGACGGCGCATGATTTCTTTGTGCGGCCCTTCATGCAGCGAAAGGCCCCTCTTGGAAAGCTGCCAATGGAAATAGCTATGTCCAAGAGCAGCATGGGATAACCCGTGCGAAATACAAACCGTTAGCAGAAGCGCGATCGTCATCTCGTAGCCGCCGGTCAATTCGAAAACGATCAGTGTCGTCGAAATTGGCGCACCAAGGACGGCTGCCGCAACGGCGCCCATACCAAGCAACGCGTAGAGGCCGCTACTCGATGCCATCTCTGGAAATACCGAGGATGCGATAAGTCCGAAAGCACTTCCGGTCATTGCTCCGAGGAATAACGCCGGCGAGAACACGCCGCCCGCGAACCGGCTCGCAAAAGTTATCGCGGTGGCCGCCATTTTGGCCGCGATCAGCATAAAAAGCAGTGTGATCGGAAACTGGTTCTTGAGGGCCAAATCAGTCGCATCATAACCGACGCCGAGCACCTGGGGAAAGAACACGGCAATCGCACCAACCAAAAGCCCCCCGGCCGCGGGCCTGAGCCAGAGCGGCATCTTTATGCGCCAGGCCACGCGTTCGGTCGTCATAATGGATAGCTCAAGAATAACCGCAATCAGCGCGCAGGTTACACCGAGCAGCGCGAAAGCAGGAAATTCCAGGTACGAAGTGATTTGATAGTCCGGCACGACGAACGCAGCAAAGTTGCCGTAGTAGAGCCTTGAGATAATCGCACCGGCGACACTCGATATGACGATGGGCACGAAGGCGTGCAGCGCGTAATGCGCGAGTATGACCTCATGGGCGAAGAGCACGCCGGCGATCGGCGCATTAAAAGACGCCGACACGGCCGCCGCCGCGCCACAGGCAAGGAGCGTCCGCCGCGCACTTGCATTGAGATGGAAACGGTATTCGAGCCACGACGCGATCGTCGCGCCGAGGTGGACGACGGGCCCTTCACGGCCCGCCGAGGCGCCGAAGCCGAGGGAAACTGTCGCCGCAAGCGCACTCCACAGCCCGTTCCGTGTTGCAATCTTGCAATCGCCAAGTGCTCGTGCCTCGATGACATCTGCGATGCCATGCGCTCGCTTTCCGGGCAGAAACCGGTTGAGGATGAACCCGACGATCAAACCGCCGACAACCGGCGCGAGCAAAATGACGTACCAAGGCGTAGCTGCCGCAGCTTCCAGCACCTTTTCGGACGACGTGCCAAGCCAAAGCCACTGAAACACGCCGAGTATGTAGCGAAAACCGATGGCCGAGCAGCCGACAGCAACGCCGATGACAAGCGCCAGTGTCCACACGAGGATTTCACGCGCGGCGAAAAACTCTGAGAAATTGCTTTGCATACGGTCGGCGACCGCGTGAGCGGTTTGTCCGATTTCACTGCGAAACGGCCGGCCGGCGGCAGGCGTCGAAGCACTAGATCCCCGCTCATCGCCGCGGCGAAGACCGAACTCGCTGCGCAGCACCGCGAGACGTTTTTTCAGGCGCATCGCCAGGTGTCCCCGCCGGCGTGCAGCTCGCTTATCAGAATCATCGGTTTGTTCGACCACGTCGCTCTCGCTCATTGGCAGCTGGTCTCTCGATCCATCGCGGACGATTTCCGCGGCCCGCCCATCCGCAGCGGCTGCGAAATCGCAATGATCCAAGTTCCGTTACTGTGGCGCGCGAAGAATTGATAAGGCGAGGATCAAACGCCAAAATGCCGCGCTGCGACCGGTGTACAATCCACAACCCGAGTCGGCATGTCTTCGAACCCGGCAGTTTCCCGGAGAGGACCGATGCCGAAGCGGCCAAATAATACTGTGCAAGTGCAAAAAAAGCCTGCGTGGATGAGCACACCGCCCGCCTGTCATGGTAAACAAATCCGACAGCGGATGCGCGTGGCCGCGAGATCCGTCGACGTCGGCCACGAAAGCGGCTGGAGCACCAAGGGACTATCTCACTAAGAGCTGCCGCGAAAGCGATATGAACAATTTTCTTTTGATCATCGCCGCCCTTTTGGTCGCCGTGTTCACGGCTCTGTTCGCCGTGCCGCCGCTGATTGACTGGAATACCTATCGCGGCGCCTTCGAGGAAGAAGTTTCACGTTTGCTCGATCGCGAAGTGCGCGTGCGTGGCGGCGTCAGCGTCCGCCTTCTGCCC
>CAZWCL010000472.1:2712-3072 GCA_964632265.1 uncultured Hyphomicrobiaceae bacterium
CGTCCCCTTCATCAGCTTCGAGCAGGTCCGAATAGCCGACGCCCCCGGCATCCCGGGCTCTTTCATCCGCGCCGAACGCTTCAAGATGTGGCTGGCCGTTCCCCCCTTGTTGCGCGGCGTGATCGAGGCCCGCCAGGTCGAACTCGAACAGCCGACCGTACGCCTCAGAACCGAACCGGACGGCACCAGCAACTGGGCCAGACTCCAAATCCAGCCGGATGTTTTCACCTATCGGCCCACCAATGTTGCACTCAATGCCGTCGAGATCACCGACGCGACGATCATCTTTGAATCGCATCATGGCCACGAAATCTCAAAGGTCGGCGGCATTTCAGGCACTATGACGGCGACGTCGCTCGC
>CAZWCL010000473.1:0-3053 GCA_964632265.1 uncultured Hyphomicrobiaceae bacterium
GTGCGCGCTCGGCCTCGGCGGCACGTTCGGCGGCGGCCTTCTTTTCAGCCGCGCGCTTTTCCGCTGCTGCCGCGTCAGCCGCGCGCTGCGCTTCGAGCGTCTTCATGAAGCTTTCTTCTTCGGCGGCAATCCGTGCGCGCTCGGCCTCGGCGGCACGTTCGGCGGCGGCCTTCTTTTCAGCCGCGCGATTGCGGGCGGCTTCCGCGTCAGCTGCACGCTGCGCTTCGAGCGTCTTCATGAAGCTTTCTTCTTCGGCGGCGATCCGTGCGCGCTCGGCCTCGGCGGCGGTTTGACCGGATGCCCGATCAGGCTGATTTGCAGTGGCCGTTTCAGGCTCGGACGCAGAGCCCGCCTGCGTGGCACCGCTGGTTTCAGATTTGGTCGCGGTATTGGCCTGAGCAAGCTTTTTGATCTGGACTTTTTCGCGCTTACGCTGTGCTTCAATGCCCACCAACTGAGCCCGACGGCCCTCGATCTCAATGCAGTCCCCGAGGATACGCCAGCTCGCCTCCAGAGAAGGCCTGATGCGCATCAAGCACGTTTGGCGCACGGGGGTGGGGATCAAATGCCAGGACGCCGAAACATCGCCCCGCGCCCGCCACTCGAAAAAGCGACATTGGAGGGCCGCGCTATCATGTTCACAGATGCTCTCCGGCTGCCAATCCGGCAAAGAAGCCGGCGCATCTGTCTTCGCTATGGCGGCGGCGCTACCAACAGCGGATATCAGTGCGATCAGTCCTGTGAGAAAAATGGCAACCTGATTGCCGATCCTGAATTGCATATCTTACTCCCCTCAACCTAAACTAGCCCTGATCTCGATCACGCCTGCGCCGGCGGAGCCGCGATAGGTTCTTATTGTTGTGTCACTGAGCTTTTTAGCCACAGATGGCGCTATTTTCCAGGCAAATCGGGGCTCAAGTCGCCTGCACGTTCCGACCTTGGTGAACGGGGCAGACGGTGGGCCGGCTAAACCGCGAGCACGTTTAGCAGGCTGTTGAAGAACTCATGTGGCTCGCGACGCCTGCTAGCGCTCAAGCGGCGCGGTGGCCTGCTCGAGCCACTTGCGGTCTGCTTCATCGAGGCCGCCGGCTGCCGTCTCCATGACTGCTGCGTGGTAGCCGTCGAGCCAGGCGATCTCGAAGGAAGACAAGCGAGACGGATCGACAAGACGCTTATCGATCGGGACGAATGTGAGTGTTTCGAACGACATCATTTCACGGTCGCCGCCTTCGGGCATACTTGGCTTGTCGACCAGGACAAGGTTCTCGATGCGTATTCCATAGCCGCCTTCGCGATACATGCCGGGCTCATTGGACAGGACCATGCCTGGCTCGAGCGCGACCATCCCGCGGCGCGAGATGGACTGCGGACCTTCGTGGACCGAGAGATAGCTGCCGACGCCGTGGCCGGTGCCATGATCAAAATCGAGGCCCTGGTGCCACAGAGCGTGCCGGGCGAGAGGGTCCAGATCAACGCCGCGCGTGCCTTTCGGGAAGCGGGCGCTGGCAATGGCAATATGGCCCTTCAGGACCAGGGTGAAGTCGCGACGCATCAAGGCGGACGGTGGGCCAACCGCGATGGTGCGCGTTATATCCGTCGTGCCGTCACGATATTGAGCACCTGAATCGACGAGGTATAAATCGCCGAGGGCAATCGTCCGGTTGGTCTCGGCATTAACACGATAGTGGACGATCGCGCCGTTTGGCCCGGCCCCGGATATCGTATCGAAGCTGATCTCTTGCAGCTCGCCGGTTTCGACACGAAAAGCCTCGAGCCGGCGAGCTGCGGTTATTTCGTCGATGCCACCGCCCGGCGCCTCGCGGTCGAACCAGGCCAGGAATCGGCACATGGCCACGGCATCGCGCCGGTGAGCCGTGCGGGCACCCTTAATCTCCGCGGCGTTCTTGATCGCCTTCGGTTTTACACAGGGGTCGGGGCCATCGCTGATACGGGCGCGCGTAAGTTGGCGACGGAACCAATCGGCAGCGGTCGCGAAGGACAAGCGAACGGTCTTGCCGTCACGCTTGAGCCTTGCCAGCCGGTCTGGAAGCTTTTTCGGCGAAAGCGCACGCGCAACGGGCTTCAGGTGCTCACGAGTCGGCGCGTCGAGGCGGGCGGGATCAATGAAAAGCTCCGCCTTGCCGCGACGCGGAACGATCGCGAAGGCGAGCACAACAGGGGTGTGGGGCACGTCAGCGCCGCGGAGATTGAACAACCAGGCAATCGAGTCGGTCAGTGTCAGGACAACGGCGTCCTCTCCGGCGGTGGCCAGGGTGGACTGGACAGCGGCGATCTTGTTGGCGGCGCTGTCGCCAGCGAGTTCGACCGGGTGGACCGCTACAGCCCCTGACGGGCCGGCGGGCTGCGCCTTGCCCCACAAGCGATCAACCGGGTTGCGCGAGAGCGGTTTCAGTCGCATTCCCGCGTCTTTAAGTTTGGCTGAGAGACGGTCTACTTCCGAGATGGAGTGGAGCCAGGGGTCGTAGGCGACAACGGCGCCCGCATCGAGGCTGGACGTCAGCCAATCTTCATAGGAAGTGGTGGGTATCTGCTTGATCGTGAAGATGTCCAGATCGGTCTGCTGGCGCACCTGTACGGTGTAGCGGCCATCAACGAACAGGGCTGCGTCATCTAGAGCGACGATGGCGAGACCAGCCGATCCGGAGAAGGCCGTAAGCCATTTCAGACGCTCGGCGCCGGCGGGCACATATTCACCGCCAAACTCGTCGCCGCGCGGGACAAGAAATGCATCAACTTTCTGAACCTTAAGCAGCCGGCGCAGCTCCGAGACACGTTCGGCGACAGCCCCGGTGTCCGCCGTCTCATCAAATGTCTGAAACATCTTGCCTCACGGATTGGCCTGGTCGTCTGTCAGGCCCTTGAATCTGAAAAAAGGGCCGGCGATGTCGGCGGTGGTCCGGGCAGCTTTATGGCACCATTCGGCAACCGGTCAAAGCCTGCGCGCGACGCCAGCTAAGTGACAATTTCATGGCACTATCCACAATGACTGCCTTGCCATGACGAGGGCGCAATGCTGCGTTGCGAAGTCTTCT
>CAZWCL010000474.1:0-3031 GCA_964632265.1 uncultured Hyphomicrobiaceae bacterium
GTTCAAAAAGGTCATGCCGGTCGAGTATGCCCGCGCTCTGGCCGAAATGGCGAAAGCCCAGGCGGCCGATGTAACCGGTCTTGATGTCATCGAGATCGGCCTAGCGCACGTAAAAGGCAATTAAGAGCATAATCCAGGCCGAGGCTGTTGCAGGCCGCCGCTTCAGACCGACGAAGGATAGATGATGGGGAAAGTTACCGGATTTCTCGAGGTTGAGCGAGAAGACCGCGGCTACCGGCCGGTGGCCGAGCGCATCAAGCATTGGGGCGAGTTCGTCGTGCCGCTGGGTGAGGAAAAAACCCGGGATCAGGCCGCGCGCTGCATGGATTGTGGCATTCCCTATTGCCACACCGGTTGTCCCGTGAACAACCAGATCCCGGACTGGAACGACCTCGTCCATAACGGCGATTGGGAGCGCGCCATTATAAACCTGCACTCGACCAATAACTTTCCTGAGATGACCGGCCGTATCTGTCCAGCGCCGTGTGAGGCCGCTTGTACGCTAAACATTGAGGACACGCCGGTCACGATCAAGACGATCGAATGCGCCATCGCCGACCGGGCGTGGGAAGAAGGGTGGATCAAGCCAGAGCCGCCTGAGGAAAAAACGGGAAAGCGCGTTGCCATAGTGGGGTCAGGACCGGCAGGCTTGGCCGCTGCGCAGCAACTCGCGCGGGCCGGGCATGATGTTCACGTGTTTGAAAAGAGCGCGCAGCCGGGCGGTCTCATGCGCTATGGCATTCCCGACTTTAAAATGGAAAAGCATGTCGTCGCGCGGCGCGCAGAGCAAATGGAGGCCGAAGGAGTCACCTTTTATTGCAACGTGGAGATCGGAAAGGACAAGATGATCTCTTCGCTGGAAGGGGACTATCATGCCGTGTTGCTGGCAGGCGGGGCAGAGGCGCCGCGTAATCTGCCGGTGCCCGGCCGCGAGCTTGCCGGCATCCATTACGCCATGGATTTCCTGCCGCAGCAGAACCGCCGCGTTGCCCATGAGCCGATCTCGCCTTCGGGCACGGAGGAGACCGCTGAGGGCCGCGATGTGGTTGTTATCGGTGGTGGCGATACTGGTTCGGACTGTATCGGCACGTCGTTCCGTCAGGGCGCCCGTAGCGTCACGCAGCTTGAAATCATGCAGGCTCCGCCTGAGAAGGAAGACAAGGATCTCGTCTGGCCGCACTGGCCGATGAAGATGAGAACATCGACTTCGCAGGAAGAAGGGGCGAACCGGGAGTTTTCGGTTAATACAAAACGTTTCGAAGGCGAAAACGGTCGCGTTACGAAACTTGTTTGTTGCCGTGTCGATGAAAACTTCAAGGAAGTTCCGGACAGCGAATTCGAAATACCGGCAGACCTTGTTTTGTTGGCAATGGGGTTCGTTGCGCCAATTAATAAGGGGCTGGCTGACGACCTCGATATCGATACCGACCCAAAACGGGGTAACGTTCTGGCTACCGAGCAAGATTATCAGACGAACCGTCAGAAAGTCTTCGCTGCCGGTGATATGCGGCGAGGGCAGTCGCTGGTTGTTTGGGCAATCAGAGAGGGTCGGCAGGCGGCGCACTCCATAGATCGTTTTCTCATGGGGCATACGGATCTGCCCCGTTAGTCAGCGACAGGAGATAGATTTATTAAGGCCGGGCTTTTCATAAGCCCGGCTTTTTATGTATTCGGAAGGATATCAGCTTTCAACCGCGGCGTGATTTGGCGGGGCCGGACGCAACTTATTAGGTCATATTAACCCTGTATTATGCTCTATTAGGCTAGTTTCAAAACCTGAACAAGACCAGGTTGGAAGCCATGTTGAACGGCGCCTATGGCGATACCAGAGCCAACTCACTGCTAAACGAATACTCAACCATGCTTGGCGAAGCAGTCCTGCGCCGCAGGACACGGACGGCAGAGCATGCGGCGCGTATCGAAGCGGAGCTTGCAAGCCAGGTCAAATCTGAATTCGTGTCGAATATGAGCCACGAACTCCGGACCCCATTGAACACGATAATCGGTTTTTCGAAGATACTTTGTGAGAAAGAGACGGCGAGCCGGTCTCCGGAAGAAACCGTGCAGTACGCAACGCTGATCAACGATGCGGCAAGCAATTTGTTGGCCGTCATCAATGATATTCTCGATATTTCGAAGATGCAGAGTGGTCGCTACACGCTCGACAACCGCGAGATCGCAATCGACGAGACCATCGAACATACGCTTCGCCATCTCAGCGCTCAGGCGGATGAAGCTGGTGTCAGCCTGAAGTTCGAACGGGCAGGGCGCCTTGCGCCGGTGCGCGGGGATGAAGTCAAGCTGGCGCAGATGCTCGTCAATATCGTGTCCAACGCAATCAAGTTCACCAAGCCCGGCGGGGCCGTTTGCGTGCTCGCACAAGCTGCAGGCAACGCCGGCGTGACGGTTCATGTGCAGGATACCGGCGTTGGCATGAGCGCTGATGAGGTGGCTATCGCGCTCAGGCCATTTGGACAGGTTGACGGTTCGCGCAGCCGCTGGCGCGAAGGCACCGGTCTTGGCCTGCCGATTGCCCGGGCGTTGGTCGAGTTGCACGGCGGTGATCTCAATATTGAGAGCACGCCAGGTGAAGGTACTGAAGTGACGATATTTTTGCCGGCTGCGCATTTGGTTTCCGCAGCGTCTGGCGAAGATAGCAAATGGAGCAGCATCTGATGCAAGAGACTATGCAGCCAACCAGTGGTGTAAAGACGTTCGTGCAGCATGATGGCGTCGATCAGTTCGCGGAACCTCAGCGCGACTCTTCGATCGGCCGGATCGTCTCCGTCACCGGCTCGAAGGCGATCGTGCTGCTCGACAACATGACGAATGGCCGACACGTCAACATTGCCGACCGCCCGGAAATGGGAACGCTGCTCGCCATCGCTCAGCAAAACACCGTTGTGCTGGCCATCGTCTCGGCGCTAAGCGTGCCGGTGCCGAGCCAGGGCGAAGGAGATGCTGAAATCTGGATCGCCGAACTCGGTCTGGTCGGCGAGCTTCAGATGGCAGGGAATGGCACAGCGAAATT
>CAZWCL010000475.1:0-3016 GCA_964632265.1 uncultured Hyphomicrobiaceae bacterium
TAACCGCTCCATCATCTACGGCAATCGCGAAACCAAGCTGCCGGAAACCGAAGACGATGTTGCCAAGGGTAAGGCTTCTCACGGCATCTCGATATTCGAAGTGGAGATGAGCGAGGGGAAGTGGCAGGTCGTCAGGGATTCTGAATACAACCGCCGCATTACCGCCGACAGCGAGATGGAACTGACCGGCCCGGCCGCCGGACACGATCTCCTTAAGACAGACGCCGATCCGACGGGCACCAAGTCGCTTGGCACGTGGAACAACTGCGGCAACGGACGCACGCCCTGGGGCACCTATCTTGCTTGCGAAGAAAACTTCAATGGGTACTTCTCTTCGAGCAACCAGGACCTCGAGGTCCTATCCGAAATGAAGCGGTACGGCGTCGGCCTCAAGGACTGGGGTTACGGCTGGGGCAAATATGACGACCGCTTCGACATCTCGAAGACACCGAACGAGCCCAACCGCGCCGGATACGTGGTCGAGATCGACCCACTTGACCCGAATTCGGTCCCCAAAAAGCGCACGGCTCTCGGACGCATAAAGCATGAGAACGCCGAAGTCGTGCTGGCCAGCGACGGACGCATCGTCGTTTATATGGGCGACGACGAGCGCGGGGAATTTCTTTACCGTTTCATCTCCGACGGCTCATATGCTGTCGGCGGCAACACCGATGACCTTCTTGATAGCGGCAAGCTCTATGCCGCGCAGTTCGATGCCGATGGCAAGGGCAAGTGGGTCGCGCTGACGCCGGAGGCAACCGGCATGAAATCAGCGGCTGATATCGCCATTCATACACGTCAGGCCGCTTCGGCGGTCAACGCGACAACGATGGACCGGCCGGAATGGATTGCCTCGCATCCGCGCAAGGCAGAAGTCTATTGCGCCCTCACCAACAACAAAAACCGCGGCAAGAAGCCGAACAAGGGTGGAGACGCGACGCCGGTTGGCGGGCCTAACCCGCGCGAGGCCAACAAGTACGGTCAGATTGTGCGCTGGCGCCCTGCCGGCGGCGACCATACTGCCGATGCGTTCGAGTGGGATCTGTTCGTGCTCGCCGGCAATCCGGTCGTGCACTCGCAGGGCGACCTTAACGCCGGCTCCGCGAACGTCACGGCCGGCAACTTCTTCAACTCGCCGGATGGCATCGCTTTCGACCAAAACGGTATGCTCTGGATCCAGACCGACGGCAAGTACTCCAACGAAGGCGATTTCGAGGGCATGGGGAACAACCAGATGCTCGTCGGCGATCCGTCCACCGGAGAAATCCGTCGTTTCCTGATCGGCCCGAAGGAGTGCGAAGTCACCGGCATCACGTTCTCGCCAGATCGTCGCACTTTATTCGTTGGCATCCAGCATCCGGGCGAAAAGGGCGACAGCCACTTCCCCGACGGGGGCGAGAGCGTCCCGCGCTCGGCTGTCATCGCAATCCTGCGTGAAGACGGCGGCGTCATCGGCTGATGCCCGGTAAGGCTATAAAAGCTTAGGGGCTTGGAAAGGCGGTGCTCTGGAACGGAGCGCCGCCTTTATCTTCTCGCTCACGGCGCGTAGCGGCGAGCAAAGCTCGTTGGGCCTCGGCGGGCGCGCGACGGCGTCGCGGGCGCTGTGCTTCCTGAGAGGCGACACAAGCAAAGCTCGCCTGCGCCGGGCCTGCGGCGAGTGCTTCCTATGGTGTGTTTTCAACTATGTCGGAATGGCTTTGCCCCCCCCCCGGGGGGGGGGGACGCCGGCCCGCCAGCGCCATGTCAGCCAACGGCAGGCAATCGCCGAAAATGCACCGATCATGCCGAAGACTATCCCGCTGCCGAGCGTGATAGTCGCATCGTCCGCCGCCATCACCGTCGCGATCCAGACGTCGGTGAGCACGAAACCCGCTACAAGACAGATGAAGATATGCTGGGTGAAAGAACCTGGCCATCGTCGTTCCGCGACCAGTGCAATCAGACCTGTTCCCAAAGCCGGCAACCCGCCAAACATCATTGCCAGCACTATGGCTACGGGGTGCACGATGAACAGGGGACCGAGCAGCATCGCCGGCTTGCCATCCAGGATGGCTGACCAGACACCGACAACTAGCAACGTCCCGAACGCGCCAACCAAAGGGCCGAGAAAAGAGAAAGACAGCAGCGTCGCGATCGGGCGCCCGCTCCTGCCGCGCCCGTCGGCTGGCTGCGCCGTCATTCGAGGTTACCGATAAATATCCCCGCTGCGAACACCAGCGCACCGCCTACAACGACCTGCATCGCCGCTCTGAAGAACGGCGTTTCCATGTACTTGTTCTGGATCCATGCGATCGCCCAGAGTTCGACGAACACAATGAAGATTGCGAGATACGTCGCCGTCCAGAAGTCCGCAATCAGATACGGTAACGCGTGACCCAGTCCGCCGATCGTGGTCATGATGCCGGATGCAAGACCGCGTTTTACCGGCGAACCACGGCCGGACAACTCGCCATCGTCGGAGGCGGCCTCCGTAAAGCCCATCGAGATCCCGGCACCGACCGACGCTGCGAGGCCGACGAGAAATGTCGTCCACGTATCGTGCGTGGCAAATGCGGTCGCGAATATCGGGGCGAGCGTCGAAACCGAACCGTCCATCAGCCCGGCAAGGCCCGGCTGCACCCAGGTCAGGATGAATTGGCGCTTGGCTTGGTGGTCTTCGCGGGTCTTGGCGTCGTCGTCCAGGTGCTTGGCTTCCAAGCGGTTAGCCGCATCGATATGGCCAGCCTCGGCGGCTGCGAGATCGCCGAGCAACTTGCGTGTATCGGCATGGCTTGTGCGACTGGCGGCGTTCTCGTAGAAGCGGCGGGCGTCTTCTTCCATGTTCGACGCTTCATCGCGAATTCGCTCTATACCGAGGTTCTCGACAAGCCAGATCGGGCGGCGGGCATAGAAGCCCGCGACATGTTCGCGACGGATCAGCGGAATGGTGTCGCCAAATCGCTGCTTGTGGAGTTCGATCAAACGGCGGCGATGCTGGTCTTCCGCTGCGGCCATTCCGTTGAACATCTTAGCACTG
>CAZWCL010000476.1:0-3004 GCA_964632265.1 uncultured Hyphomicrobiaceae bacterium
AGCAGGGGATTGGGCACGAGGTGAATCGATGCTAATTGCGCAACGATAGGCTTACCCCGCTGCGCTTGCGGCATTCCACGATCGGAAACGCCGAGCATTCAAAACCTGTGAGATTGCATGCCTTCCTACGATTGCCTGAACTGTCCCGGTTACTGCTGCTCATATCCGGTCATTGCGCTGAAGAAGGCGGACGTGAAACGTCTCGCTAAACACTTCGCGATGACAGTTGAGAAAGCCGAAGCCAAGTTCACGCGGGCCGACCATGGCCATAAGCGCATCATGAAGCGCCAGGACGATGAACACTTCGGGCGCATCTGCCAGTTTTTCGACACCGAGGCGAGGCGCTGCAACGTTTATGAAGCGCGTCCGGCGATCTGCCGGGAGTTTCCTGCAGAGGATCAGTGTGGCTACTATGACTTTCTCGAATTCGAGCGGCGTCACCAGGAAGACGACAGTCATGTCGCGACGACCGATTCGAGCGCGTGGAAGTAGTCCCGGCCAACACAGTAATTTGAATTGCGTTCGCCGACCCCGCTTTTAGCGTGAGCATTCATGACATGGCCGCGGGCGGGATGCGATGATAACCCTTTATACATTCGGGCCAAGCTTCGGCCTGCCGGATCCAAGTCCGTTCGCGATCAAAGCGATCGCGCTTCTCAAGCTTGCCGGCGTCGACTTCAAGCTTGCCAACGGTGACCCGCGCAAGGCGCCGAAGGCCAAGCTGCCTTGGATCGATGACAACGGCAAACGGATCGCCGATTCGACCTTTATCGGTTTCCATCTCCAGGAATCTTACGGGATCGACTTCTACGCCGACACGACACCAGCGGATCGCGCAACCGGATGGGCGTTCGAAAAAATGTGTGAGGAGCACCTCTATTACGCGATCGTATATGAGCGCTGGATGATCGAGGAAAACTTCAACAAGGGACCGAGAAAGTTTTTCGATATCGTGCCCATGCCAATGCGTCCTGTAGTCATCCGGCTCGTGCGGCGGCAGGTCAAACGCGACCTTCACGGGCAGGGTTTGGGGCGACATACTCATGATGAAATCGTCCTGCTCGCAAAACGCGATATCGAAGCGCTCTCGCAATTTCTCGGCGACAAGACCTATTTTCTCGGAGATCGCGTGACGGGATCAGACGCGGTCGTCGCGGCATTCATCCTGAGTGTGCAAGCAAAGTATTTTCCCGGCCCGCTCAGGGATGCTGTGCTGGCGCACCACAATCTCGTCGCTTATGCGCGCCGGATGGGAGAGCATTGGTTTGCCGGCGAGGTTGACATAACGCCGGCCTGATCTTCGCTATCTGGCAAGCGGAAGAGCACTGTCAGGCAAACCGATCAGCGCCCCGTGAAGCCGATGATACGGCCCTCCGAGCCTTCGAGAAAGCGTCTCATCTCGTCGATCGCGGCGTCGAAATCGTCGTCGCGCAGCGCTACTCTCGCGCCGGCGCACTCAAGGCGCTCGCTCGCGATCTGGATCGCGCGGTATGACCACTCTTTGAGGAACGCCTGCGTTGCACCATCGGATTTTGCAACGAGGTGGTCGTAGTCGAGTTCGGAGGTCTCGTGGCCGCGCAGTTGATGGCGCATGAAGAGGAGGCGCTGTTCAGGAGCCGGCGCACCCATATAGATGCACTGCGATATGCGGCCAGGACGGTCCTTGATGGCCGCTTCAAGGCGGTCGATGGCGTTGGTGGTCAGGACGACCGAGATGTTCTCGCGGTCACGCAGGCCATCCATTTGATCGAGCAGGTCGCCCAGCGCCGTGGAGTAGAGATTGATCTCGCGCGTCGCGAAGATGAGATCGACATCTTCGAGGAAGAGGACCGCCGGCTGAAGCAGCCGGGCGAACGAAAAAATGGCGCCCACATTGAGTAGCGACGAACCGGTGACGAAGATGCAGGTCACGCCTTCGAGCTTGTGGCTTAGATATCGGCAGGCGAACGTCTTGCCGGTGCCGGGGGGGCCGTGAAGAAGAACGCCGCGGCGGGCCGGGACGCCGTTCGCTTCGAGGATGTTACGGCGCTCGTAGAGGTCGATGATGTTGCGCTTGAGGACGGTGACGTGCTCATGGGTGAGGACTATGTCTTCGTCGGTCACGTCGGCGATGGTCGAGAACGTGATCTGAAAGCGTTCGGGCTTTTCGACGTCGCCGTACTCATCACGCTTGCCGGATTCGTAGGCGAGGTGAATATTGCGTCCGCGGTAGATCGAATTGACGCGGCTGGCCTCGACAATCTGGTCGAGCATCAACTGGCCGGCTTCGGTGTCGCCACATGCCACCTCGAGAGTGGATTTTTGAGTGTACTCGTTAAACGCCAGACGCAAGATCATACATTCAGGAGCCGTCCCGGCCGCGCATACCCAGAAGGTGTCGACGGGCAGGTACGCCTCGCTTTCGGGTCCGCTAGTCCATGCCATCTTCGGCGATGTACGCAGGGTCCGGTCAAAGTGCGTTTCAACGTCGTGGAGGATCTGCGTCAGCGTCTCGTGCTGCTGCGTCTCGATGCGCGTGACATCGCGCCGGTCCTCGAGCACGCTCGCGACGGCCCCGGTCAGGTCAACGAAACGGTAGGCGGGCAATTCGAGCGTGTGGACAATGAACTTTGCCTTCAACTTGCGATCGAGCAGGTCATTGAGCCGGTCGTCGATGCGTGCTTCGACACGAAACAGCGAGCGGATTCGGTTCATAGAAAAATACTATCGGTGATGGTCGTTCGGGCGGGCGACACGAAGCCGGCGGGCTCTGCCAAAGCGTCAGATATCCTGAGCGCGTGGGTTGTAGGCGCGTGCCGGCACTTGCGGGGGTTTGAGAGGTGCCGAGGCGGGGGGGACGATCTTGATAGACAACGCACCCTTCTCCTGTAGCGATTTTTTGGCGAACGGCTTTTTGAGGACAACAGTCGCGCGGCTTTGTACAGCGGCATGGAGCGTGTCCTCGAGCTGCTCGGCCTGACGCTGGCGCCACGGTAGGACGTAGTAGCTCGGCATGGAATGACCT
>CAZWCL010000477.1:0-2996 GCA_964632265.1 uncultured Hyphomicrobiaceae bacterium
ACACACCGCGCCTACAGCGCGATCTACGACGCGAGCGGTGACGCTGGATTGGTCGACCATTTGATTGGCCGCCTCGCGCCGGGAGGCGAAATCGTTCTCGCTGGCTTCTACCCGGATAATGTTTCGTTCGCATTCGCGCCGGCATTCATGCGCGAAGCGCGCTTCAGAATCTCAGCGGAATGGAAATCGACGGATCTCGAAGCTGTTGTCCGAATGATCGACGATGGTCGGCTGTCCCCGCGGGACCTCGTTTCCCACCTGGAGCCGGCGCGTTCGACTGCCGCCGCATACGATGTCGCGTTCAGCGACCCTCGGTGCATCAAGATGGCCTTGGACTGGAAGGCAATATCATGACTATGCCGCTCGACGACCGCGATCACGATGCCATGCGCCGTTACCTGCGCGAAGAGGCAGCGATCGAGCCCGACCCGATACCTACGGCGGAGCCGACAAAGCAGACACAGATCATTGCCATCTACGGTAAAGGCGGAATCGGTAAGAGTTTCACGCTCGCCAACCTCAGTTACATGATGGCGCAGCAGGGCAAGAAAGTCCTCCTCATTGGCTGCGACCCGAAGTCGGATACGACCTCGCTCCTGTTCGGCGGCAAAGCGTGTCCGACGATCATTGAGACGGCCACGAAGAAGAAGCAGGCCGGCGATGACGTTGCGATCGGCGATGTTTGTTTCAAGCGCGACGGGGTCTTCGCAATGGAACTCGGCGGCCCTGAAGTTGGCCGTGGTTGTGGTGGTCGAGGCATCATCCATGGCTTCGAACTCCTTGAGAAACTCGGCTTTCACGAGTGGGATTTCGATTATGTCTTGCTCGACTTTCTGGGCGACGTCGTGTGCGGTGGTTTCGGGCTGCCGATTGCCCGCGACATGTGTCAGAAGGTGATCGTCGTTGGATCGAACGATCTCCAATCTCTTTATGTCGCCAACAACGTCTGCTCGGCAGTTGAGTACTTCCGCAAGCTTGGTGGAAATGTCGGCGTTGCCGGCATGGTCGTGAATAAGGACGATGGCACGGGCGAGGCTGCCGCCTTTGCCGAGCGCGTCGGGATCCCGGTTCTGGCCGCCATCCCGGCTGATGAAGATATCCGCCGGAAATCCGCGAACTACCAGATCGTTGGTCGGCCCGACACCCAGTGGGCGCCGGTGTTCGAAGAGCTGGCCGTAGGCGTCGCGACAGCGCCGCCTATGCAGCCGGACCCTCTCACTCAGGATCAATTGCTGACACTGTTCTCGCCGGAAGAAACCGGCGCGAACTTCGTGCTTGAGCCGGCATCCATCGAAGACATGTGCGCGGCCTCCGTCCTCAACAAGAAGTCGCTGGAGGTGGTCTATGACGATGTCTGATAGCGACAACCATACTGCGAACCAGCCACCGGACGAAAACGTGGCCACGCAAGGCGCCGGTTGCCATGCTGGAGAAGGCGAGATGCGTCGCGCGGCCGAAGCCGCGGGCAAGTCCGAAGTCCTCGACCAATACGAAATCGACTATCCGAAGGGTCCTCACGACAAACCGCAAAGTATGTGTCCGGCCTTCGGTTCACTGCGCGTCGGGCTGCGTATGCGGCGTACGGCATCGGTACTCTGCGGCTCGGCATGCTGCGTCTACGGTTTGACATTCACCTCGCACTTCTACGGGGCCAAGCGATCCGTTGGCTACGTCCCTTTCAACTCGGAAACGCTTGTGACCGGCAAGCTCTTCGAAGATATCCGGGACGCGGTATTCAAGTTGGCAGACCCGTCCCTCTACGATGCAGTTGTCGTCACGAACCTTTGCGTGCCGACGGCATCGGGCGTACCACTGCAATTGCTTCCGAAGGAGATAAACGGCGTCCGGATTATTGGCATCGATGTTCCGGGCTTCGGTGTTCCAACACATGCGGAAGCCAAGGACGTGCTGGCGGCAAAAATGCTGAACTACGCGCGCAGCGAGGCCGAACTTGGCCCGGTTGCCGCGCCGGCCGCTGCCCGATCTGATAAGCCGACGATAACCCTTCTCGGCGAACTCTTTCCCGCCGATCCAATCGGAATTCAGCAACTTCTCGCGCCGATGGATCTGACCACCGGCCCGGTTGTTCCGACGCGGGAATGGCGAGAGCTATATAGTGCCCTGGACTGTGCGGCAGTTGCCGCAATCCATCCGTTCTACACCGCATCGGTGCGCGAATTCGAGGCTGCGGGCCGCGGTATTGTCGGCTCCGCACCCGTTGGCCGTGACGGCACGATGAACTGGCTCGAAGCTATCGCCTCGGCCTGTGCTGTCTCCAGCGAGCGTCTATCTGCGGCCCAGAACGCCGCTCTCCCCGTGATTGACGCAGCACTCAGCGCGACACCTATCGAGGGCCGCATCACCCTTTCTGGATACGAGGGCTCTGAGCTGCTCGTTGCCCGCTTGCTGGTCGAGAGCGGCGCGGATGTCCGCTACGTCGGCACGGCCTGTCCGAAGACGCCCTGGTCGAAGACGGATTATGATTGGCTTTGCGCCCGCGGTGTCCAGGTCGAATTCCGGGCGTCGCTGGAGCAGGACCTCGCCGCCCTTGCCGAATATCGACCTGATCTCGCGATTGGAACGACGCCAGTTGTCCAAAAGGCGAAGGAGCAGTGCACTCCCGCCCTTTACTTTACCAACCTTATATCAGCCCGTCCGCTGATGGGCGCGTCAGGCGCGGGCTCGTTGGCCCAGGTCATCAATGTGGCGCTCGGCTCAAAAGACCGCCTCGACAACATGCGTTCTTTCTTCGCCGGCGTCGGTGAGGGCTTCTCCGCCGGAATCTGGGAGAGCACTCCGGAGGACAGGCCGGAATTCAAAGAGAAATACGCGCGACGCTTAGCCAAAGCGCGGAAGGCTCAGGAGGCTGTTGGCCGATGATGGTTCTGGACCACGACCGGGCCGGGGGATACTGGGGATCGGTCTACGCATTTACAGCGATCAAGGGATTGCAGGTCGTTATTGATGGCCCCGTAGGCTGCGAGAACCTGCCAGTT
>CAZWCL010000478.1:0-2994 GCA_964632265.1 uncultured Hyphomicrobiaceae bacterium
GACCGCGTAGTCGCCGACCGCCGGCAGCGTGAACCCCAGCGCTTCGCAATCTGGCGCAAGCAGGTCGTGCGGGATCTGAAGAAGTATGCCGGCACCGTCCCCCGCCAGCGGGTCGGCACCCACGGCACCGCGGTGTTCGAGATTCTCGAGGATGAACAGCGCGTTCTCGATAATCTTGTGAGACTGCTGCCCCTTCATGTTTGCAATGAACCCAACGCCACAGGCATCGAATTCGCGTTTCGGGTCAAACAAACCGGAGGCCTTCGGTGCGTTGTAGATCAACTGCGGTGCATTGCGCTTTGTCATCGCTTGGCCTTCTCAAATGTTCGCCCGAGGGCGTTAACGGTCATTCACTACGTCAGCGGGGCACGGCTCGGATCGCTGGCCTGCCTTCTTGGGATCGTCCGGCAGCCAGGTTCCACACATCCGTCGCGGGTTTGAGGAACTTCAGCGCGGTCGAGCTGGCCGGACGCGTTTTCGCCCCCGCCAACACTCGGAATCGAAAACCGCTTCGCCACAAGCAGCGAACCGGGTCGCATGGTGCCCAGCTATGCGATTGTGCTCGCGTCGGCACATATTTGTTCGGTCCAGTCGATCGTTTACCCGGTTACGGCCAGAACCTGCAACCCGGGCGCCGTTGCCGCAGCACACAGCGGCGCATTTTGTCGGAAGCCGCCCCACTGGCAATCCATTTCGGCATCACAAAGGACAGCACAACTGACCTATTGCCCTATTCGGCGTTGATGTACAAGGGCGCAGACCAAATTTCGGACGGATCACGCTGACGCAGCAGAGGGTTTGTCGAACCGATAAAGCCGGAACGGCAAACGAGCCGGTTCCGCCCGCCAACAAAGTCGAGATCTAACGCCGCCGGATGCTTGAGCCCGGCATCATCGGGGCATCAGAAACAGGTCCGTATCCTCGAGCTTGGCGCCGGCCTCGGTAAGTGCGCCATGCACTTGCCCGCGATGATGCGTCTGATGGTTGAAGAAGTGCGTGACAAGTATCCACTTCGCCTCGGTAACGTCGCGTTGGGCAGCCCCGGAGTACCAGCTAAGATCGCCTGAGAGCCACTCTTGCGTCAGCCCATCGGCCCAACGCACAATCGCCTCGTCACAGTTGACGCGCGAGGCTTTAAGCCCGTCCCATGTCGAAAGATCGTGCACTGACGTTGGTCTGTTGTGCCCTTCCGGCGCTGGCACCGTGTCTGAAAAGCGGCTCATCCACATCTGATCGCCCCACAGGACGTGGTTGAGTGTCTGATGCACCGAACGCCAGAAGAGACCACGGTCCCGACGCCGTGTTTCATCAGAAAGCTGGTCGGCCCCGGCATAGAGCGACTGGTTCTGCCAGGCATTGTAACGCGCCATCAGTTGGGCGTGCGCGGGTGAGATCATTGGCGCCGGCCTCTTATTGCAATGGATGTAGCCACGAAGGGAGAGGATCGCGTCGTCATCGCGGCGCGTCAACGCGCCTCGTGCTTCAGGGCCGTCATTTCAGCTTCGAATTTGATCTTTGCGTTCTGCAGCCCGGCGACCAGCATCGTCGACGCTGGTCGCACATCGCCAAGATAACGCCGCGTCACCGGCCAGCATGCCTCCCAATCATCGCGATCGGCGAGGATATATGTCACCCGCACGACATCGCGAAACGATGCATCGGCTTGCCTGAGCGCATTCTCGATATTGAGGAACGTCTGCTGGCACTGTTCGACGATGTCTTCGGAAATCATCATAGTGTCGTAATCGTAGCCAGTGGTGCCAGCAACGAACACCCAGCGCCCGTCAACGACCGCGCGTGAATAGCCCACTTGTTCCTCGAACGAGGAGCCCGATGAGATGAGCTTGCGTGTCATGTCAAAGGCTCCTCGCCGTCAGAAACTGGTCAGCCAACAATTTCGTCGTCTGAAAAATTGAGCGCAATTTCGCGCTTGGCGCTTTCCGCACTATCGGAACCATGCACCGAGTTTTCACCAAGCGATAGGGCGTGGGTCTTGCGAATAGTGCCCTCGTCCGCCTCAGCCGGGTTGGTCGCGCCCATCACTTCGCGGTTTTTCGCGATAGCGTTTTCACCTTCAAGGACCTGGACGACAATAGGACCGGACGTCATGAATTCGCAAAGCTCCCCATAGAAGGGGCGTTCCTTGTGTTCTTCGTAGAACTTCTGTGCCTGCGTCTCACTCCAGCGCACGCGCTTTTGGCCGACGATGCGCAACCCCGCGTCCTCCAGCATAGTATTGATCTTGCCGGTAATATTGCGTTTCGTCGCGTCAGGTTTGATAATCGAAAACGTGCGTTCGACAGCCATGATCGGGTTCCTTGTCATTGATCTAGATGAAGTAATTTCAGGCGCACCGGCCACCCCGCCGCCCGAGTTTCCGCCGCCTTATACGCCCGCCTGTTTCGGCCAGCAACCCAGCCGCGCCCGCATGTCGAGGGGGCCGACCGCCGAAAACCACCCATGGCAAGGCTCACTGATTACGCGCCGCGACGCCATAATTTGCGCATACCAAGCATTTCATAAGGATGTGTAATGCCGAAGTCTGCTGAAAAGTCGTATCGTAGCGGCCTGCTTCGCCCGCAGCATCAGGTCCGTTCTTTGCGGTTGCGGCAGATCGGTCAAGGTGATGTAACGGATTGTGATAAGTTGGGGCAGCCGGACCGCACGGGTCCGGCCAACTAAGTACTTGTAGACCGGCCAAGCCGATCGGGCAGGCATCAGCCGGTTGTTCACGTCGGGGGTCCCTCGCTTGGTCGGTTCGCATGAGCCACGCGGTCGGGGTATAAAGTGCTATGTCGGGAACGAACGGTGTAGAATGGTACCTGGCCCGTGATGGCCAGCAACACGGGCCGCTGACGCAGGTCGAACTGGACAAGTTCATCGAGCTTGGTCACTTGCGGGCGACCGACCTGCTTTGGCGCGTCGGATTCGACGACTGGCGCGCGGCAGCCGAAGTCTTTCCCCCCCGCCCCCCGGCCCGCCCTCCTGAACCTG
>CAZWCL010000479.1:0-2976 GCA_964632265.1 uncultured Hyphomicrobiaceae bacterium
CCGCGACCGACCAATGCGCCGAGCAATGGGGCGGGATCCAGTTCGGAGCCGATGGCGATGTAGGCCGAAACGACCGGTGCCGCCGCGCTTATCGGCGCCTCAGCGAGCACTTGATCAGCAAGCATGACGAGCCTCTTGGCCGCGGCCGCACGCGTCACAGGATCAATCGCGTCGCGGATTCGCCGCGCTTCAATGCGCAATTGATGCTTTTCAGCGACGACGTTCGGCATGGTGCACTGTCGCGGCGATCAGGCGCCGCTCCCCGGGATGTGGGCTTACTCGGTTGGAAGCGAAAATAAGGAAGCCGCGGAAGCCGTCGGAAGTTATAGATCCCGCCAGGCTCCTACTTTTGTAGGTGGGCGCCGTGTGATCGAGACCACGATCTCGGCCAGGGACAGCTCCCTAGCGGTTGGTATCGGCCCAGGGGAACGTTGTTCCAGACCTGCCCCGCAGCACCTCCTAAATAGGATGTTTTGCGGCAGAATCCAAGCCGGTGTCTGCGTTTCGACCTTTGGGGAGGAAGCCGGCGGTCAAGGCGCCGCGTCAGCGTCACTGGCAGACTGGTCATTCTTGCAGGTGCGTTTGCCGCGCCGACTGGTCTCGGGCTCCTCGATCGGGGGCGTCGCTTTAGCCACGCCGGCCTCGCGAGCATCGAAAAGTTCGTCTGCGACCAATAACGCGGTCATGAGCAGGAGATGCTGTTCGCTTATCCGGCCGTGTTCCGCGGTGAGCTGGTCCGCCTTCTCACGGACATGATCAACGAGTTGGGCCAGACGCGCGTCCTCCCCGTCACCGCACGTCAGACGGTAAGTTCGGTTCTGGATGGTAACAGAGAGTTTGCCCACTGGTGTCGCGCTACCTGTCGTTCCCGTTTGATCCGCTGGATATGCTGATCATTTGGATTTCTTTGTATCTTGAAGACCTTGGAGCCAGTCGATCACCCAATCGATACGGTCGGAGACCTGCCGATTGGCGTCCTCGAGTTCGTGGATACGGTTCAGTGCCTGATCGATTTCTTCGCGCAACGCCGCATTTTGTTCACGTAGCATCTCAACGGCATCATCGGTCTTTTCGCCGCCTGCCTTGGTATTGCGGGGCGAAACCCGGGGCTTTGGCTCTTTGGCCACCGGCTTAGACTTCGATGATCTTGCGGTCGACTTCCGTGCCGCCGTTGTCTTTGCGTCCGCGTTCTTTGCGTCGGCGTTCTTGCTGCCTGCGATCTTGCTCGGCGCCGCAGACTTTTTCTTCGTCGCGGCCTTTTTCTTTGCCGCAGCCCTTGCAGCACCAGGCTTGCCCGAAACTGCGCGTGCGCCATCGGAAGCGGCTGACTGCATGTCGGTCGCGCGTGGACGAGCCGCGGCGGAGCGGACAGCAGCCGGCACACTCTTCGGCGAGGGCCTACCCTTGGGTTCAGCGCGCCGTGCCTGTCGCGCTTTGCTCGTTTTACTTGCAGCCATGTTCGCGGTTGCTCCTGCCACCCTCTAAGGCAGCGCAATGCGGTCTGGTTCCGACCAAGCCACCCGGCGGTCAAGTTCTTCTTATCTGCGCATCCGGTTCATTAACTAACGAAAGATTGCGGGAACTTATGGAGCGATGCGAAAAGCGGTCAACCTATTTTGGGGGAAAGCGGTGGTGGCGGCCAGCCGGAAATTGTGATTATCGCACACGCGCGATGCGCCAAGGCCCGCCATCATTAGACATTCGGGCGTGTGTGACATTGACATCACTCGTCGGCGCTCTCATTGATTGCGCGGAATCGGCTGGGTTCGCTGCGACTTTGCGCGTGCCGTGGCCGCTCCATGCCGCTTTTTTCGATTCCCTTGGCGCGGTGCGCCAGCAAGTAAATACCAAGGAGACCATAACGCCATGGCCGTCAAACTCGCGATATCGGGATTTGGGCGTATCGGACGTAATATCCTGCGCGCTATTGCCGAATCGAAGCGCAGTGATGTCGAAGTCGTTGCGATCAACGATCTCGGCTCTGCCAAGGACAACGCCCATCTGTTCAAATACGACTCTGTACACGGGCGCTACAACGGCCCGGTCAATGTCGACGGAGACCAGATGGATATCGGAACCGGCAAACCGATCCGGGTTCTCGCCGAGCGCGACCCCTCGAAACTGCCGTGGGGCGAGATGGGTGTCGATATCGTCATGGAATGCACCGGCATCTTCACGTCGAAGGACAAAGCCTCCGCCCACCTCGAGGCCGGTGCCAAACGCGTTCTCGTGTCAGCGCCTGCAAGCGGGGCGGACCTGACCGTCGTCTACGGTGTCAATCACGACCAGCTTACCGCTGACCATAAGGTGGTTTCGAACGCTTCGTGCACGACCAACTGCCTGGCGCCGGTCGCCAAGGTCATTCACGACCTTTGCGGCATCGAATCTGGCTTCATGACGACGATCCACGCCTACACCAGCGATCAGCGCCTGCAAGATGCCGCCCACGGCGATATGCGACGGGCGCGGGCTGCCGCCTTGAGCATGATCCCGACGTCGACCGGCGCGGCCAAGGCGGTCGGTCTTGTATTGCCGGAACTCAACGGCAAGCTCGATGGCACGTCGATTCGGGTGCCGACGCCCAACGTTTCGGTCGTCGACCTCAAGCTCATTCCGAGCCGGGAAACCGCGGTCGACGAGATCAACGCGGCGATGAAATCAGCAGCTGACGGTGCGCTCCAAGGTGTGCTCGATGTAACCGATGAAACGCTGGTCTCGATAGACTTCAACCATTCGCCGTTTTCATCGAACTTCGACCTCACCCAGACCCAGATTGTCGATGGCAAGCTGGTGCGCGTGATGTCATGGTACGATAACGAATGGGGCTTCTCGAACCGCATGAGCGATACCGCCATCGCCATGGCGAAACTCATTTGATGCGCTGAGCAAACGTCTTCGCAAAAAAATGACCGGCGCGGGTCTCGCCCCCGCCGGTTTTTTCATGCCTCACGCACTATTCGCGCGACCGCGCATCCA
>CAZWCL010000480.1:0-2971 GCA_964632265.1 uncultured Hyphomicrobiaceae bacterium
CAAGACCGTCCGCCCAGAACCGTGCGAGTACGAAAAGGCCAAGCAGCCCACCATTAGGTATAGCCCATAATCTTCAATCCGAACCAGAAGATCGAGGGCGGCCTGCCAGCAAACCGGCGCTGATCATGAGAGCGGTGTAGGCCGCGATGATCAGCCAGTCGAGTGCGGCCATGACGTCGCGCCTTCTCTTGCGTTTGCGGTGGGCCCATGAACGACGCGGCGACGGGGGCGGCGTTGCTTCGCCGGCGGGTGCTTACGTGTAGAGCAGATACTTTTCACGCGCCCGAAGAAAGCTCTCGACATCGCGAGACCAGGCCCTTGCGATAGCACCACCGTTTACGCCGGCGGTGAGCATGCGATGCATCTGCTTGGTGCCGGCGATATAATGGAACCAGCCGGGCTTTGCGAAAAGCTTTTTGATGCCCCTGGCACGCGCCTGTTCGATCAGAAGAGCAAGCACATGCATGCCGATCTCAAGCGGCTGGACGCGGTCGACTTCGCGCACGACGAGGCGAACGCCGTTGATTTCCCGGCCGACAAACAACGGATTGGCGGCGACACCGGGGATCGAGCGCGTGCGATAACGAAGGCCACCGAAGCGGATGCCGGGGAGGCTGCGTTCGTTCAAGGAGCGGGCGAGGCGGGTCGCGTCCAGCCATGGGCTTCCAAATTGCGTGAACGGCTCCGGCGTTCCACGGCCTTCGTTGACCAGCCCCGTTTCGCCGACAATGCCAATGCCGGGATAGACCAAGGCGGAGTTGTATGTCGGGATATTCGGGCTCGTCGCAATCCATTTGCGGCCGGTGGCCGGCCAGCGCACGGTCCGCGGCCAGCGCTCGGCGAGCATCACACGAAGATCGAGTTTTTCAACGCCCGGCAGCCAGCGCTCGCCCTGGATCATGTGAGCCAATTCTCCGTTGGTCATGCCGTGGACAATCGGGATCGGATACTGGCCGACGAACGACTTGTAGCGCGGCTCAAGGGTGAAGCCGGCGACGTAGTTGCCGCCGAGCGGATTTGGGCGGTCGAGCACCACGAAGGGGATATGCGCCTCGGCGGCAGCTTGCATGGCGAGGCCCATGGTCGAGATGTAGGTGTAAAAACGCGCCGAGATGTCCTGGATATCGAAGACAAGCATATCGAGCCCGCGCAGCATGGCGGGTGTCGGTTTGCGCGTCTTGCCGTAAAGCGAGAGCACACGCACGCCGGTTTTCGGGTCGACACCGTCGCGCACCTTCTCGCCAGCTTCCACGCGCCCCCGAAACCCGTGCTCGGGCCCCAGGATCGCAGCGAGGTCGACGTTCGGCGCGGCATGCAGCGTGTCGGCGATGTGGCGCCCGTAGGCACGTCCGGTCTGGTTGGTGATCAGGCCGATGTTCCTGCCGGTGATGGCAGAAAAGTCCTGGTCGATCAGGATCTCGGCGCCAACTTTGACGCGGGCGGCGTCAGAGTGCGCCGATTTCGATTCTGGTTTGCTCATCGGGAGATACTGAGATGCGTCGCGTGGCACGGTCAAGGCAGGTTTGAGGCGATCGCGAACGCCCGGGGATACGGACAACGATGACGCGACGAGCGGTATAGCTGCTGTGGTGCGGCGCCGCCTATATAGTGAAGCGTGCCGGCGCAACGATCTTGCAACGCTGTCTTCAAACCGTTGCAACATCTATCCGGCACCACAAGAAACACTAGCAACCCTATGATTCCAGTGTTGCTTCTTTCTTTCCCCGACGCTTGCATCTAGGCCTCGCAGCAAACTGGTGGCAAGCGTCGGTGACGCAAAACCAGGCGTGATCTTACTAGGCAGCCAGGATTGCCCGCGCTAGTTTGACAGATGAACGTGCGAGCGGTGCACGTATGGAGGAGATCGTGAAGACAACTACACAGTTGGCCATAGTGGCTCTCGTCGCCGGCTTGCTCAGCGGCACAGCGGCTCAGGCCGGCTCGCCCTATGGAACGTGGCTACGCCCGACCACGGGCGGCCATATCATGGCGTTCAGGTGCGGCGGCGGGCTTGGGCTCAAAGTGACAAAATCGAGAGATCCGGCCAAGGTTGGCAAAACGATCATGTGCGGTGCAAAGCCAAGCGGAACCAACCGTTACCAGGGTTCGATCAGAAACCTCGAAGATGGCAACACCTACACCGGCAAGGTTTTGATCAAAGGGCGGAAAATGGACCTCTCAGGCTGTGTCATGGGCGGGCTCTTCTGCAAAACCGAGACTTGGAGACGGATCAAGTAAGAGCCCGGACGTGGCGGCCGGCCGTGTTGATCAAGTCCTTGAGGGAGATGAAGCGGCCGCCTCACGCTGCGCGGCGCCGGCGCCGGCCTTAATCGAAGTCGATCTCCTTGTAGCCGCCTTCGGCGACACCGTCGCACCAGGCACGGTAGTCGGGTGCGGTGCCTGAATAGCGTGCCAAGGTGCGCGTCTGCTTGCCCTCGACATTGAGGTTCACACCCGTCATCCAGCTATCGATCTCGTTCGATAGTAGCCCTTCGGCCTTTTCGGCCACGAAATCGGTCCACGCGCGCACGGCCGAGGCCTTGGCGTCCGCGTACGTAAAGCCCTCAGCTGTCATGAACTGGATAAGATCACGAACCCATTCAACGTTGTACTCAATCGACCGCGGGATATTGCCGAGTGCCGTATGGGGCCCGGCGCACATGTACATGTTCGGAAATTCCTCGACCATGACACCGACGAATGTCTGCGGGCCGCCTGCCCATTTCTCCTTGAGCGCCAGTCCATCGCGACCGCGGATGTCGATGCGATCAAAGCTGCCGGTGATGGCGTCGAAACCCGTGGCGTAAATGATGATGTCGAACTCGAAGCTCTCGGCGGTCGTCTCGATCCCTGTTGTCGTAATGCGCTCGATCGGCGACTCAAGCATCGAAACGAGACGGACGTTCGGCTGATTGTAGACCTCGTAGATCGGAAGAGCACACGTCTGAACTCCAGTCACTCCGGAGAATCT
>CAZWCL010000481.1:0-2956 GCA_964632265.1 uncultured Hyphomicrobiaceae bacterium
AGCTATTTCAATGGATCGCAGCGCAGTGCGAAGGATTTGGGCATGACGAACAGCCCCGAAAATGCGCCGTTTCCGACTTTGTTCACACCGATTGCCATCGGACCGCGGCGGGCCAAAAATCGTATCATGCGGGTTGCGACCACGGCGAACCTGGCTGACGGCAACGATGTGGGCCACCGCGTGCTGGCATTCTACCGGACGCTGGCCAAGGGCGGCGTCGGTACAATCGTGACCGAAGCGCTGCGGGTGCAACCCGAAGACCCGTTCGGGCCGGGGGCGCTGGTTGTCTTCGACCGCGCAGCGCTCGACGGGCTGCGGCTTATCTCGGATGCTTGTCACGGGGAGGGCGCGCTGCTGATCGGGCAACTGAATATGGGCGGGCGTCAGCATCTTGCTTCAAGGGTGCCGCCGTTCATGATCGCACCCTCGGCAATAGCGTGCCCGCGCTCGGGCGGTGTGCCGCATGAATTGACACCGCGAGAAGTGCGGGAGGTCATCGAAATATATATTCAGTGTGCCGTGCACTGCATTGAAGCGGGAATGGATGGCGTCGAGATCCACGGTGCGCAGGGGCATTTGATCCAGCAGTTCGTGTCGCCGCACGCCAACAGACGGCAGGACGAGTTCGGCGGTACGTTGGAGAACCGGCTAAGATTTCCACGCGAGATACTGCGGGGCGTGCGCCAACGGCTCGGGCGGCGGGCGATCGTCGGCTATCGTATGGGGGTGGAAGAGTTCACCGACGGCGGGCTTGGTATCGACGACACACTGGAGATCGCGCGTCAGTTCTGTGACGAGGGGCTTGCCGACTATCTCTCGCTCAGCCAGGGCAATTTCAATTCGATTGAAACGCATCTGCCGGACCGGCATTGGCCGATCATGGCGTATCAGGACCTGCATAAGCGCTTCAAGGCGGTGGCCAACGGGGTGCCGGTTGTCGCGTCGACGCGCATTCAAGGACCCGAGCAGGCGGAAGCGGCCCTGGCGGCGGGGGAAGCCGATATGGTTGGCATGTGCCGCGCACTGCTGGTTGATCCGGAATGGCCGAACAAGGCGGCGCGGGGGCAGGTGGAACGGATCAGACGGTGTATCGCGTGCAACCAGTGCTGGGACTGGATTTCGACGGGGGCGCCGATTGCATGTGCGACGAACCCGGTGGCGGGCCGGGAGTATCTTTGGCCGAAGCTTGAGAACGATCGGGCGGAAGAAGCAAGGCGGGTGCTGGTGGTCGGTGGCGGTCCTGCCGGTCTGGAAGCGGCACGGGTGGCGGCGGCCCGAGGGCATCAGGTGGTGCTGGTCGAACGGGAAGAACGTCTCGGTGGACGTTTGCGCGATGTGCATCGGATCGAAAATTTCGAGGAGATGCGTCACCTTATGGAATATCTGGTCCCCGAAGTGCAGCGGGCCGGGGTCGAGGTTCGCATGGGGGCCAGCGCTGATGCGGATATGGTCGAAGCTTTTGGGGCGGATGACGTGGTCATTGCGACCGGCTCGGAGGCCTATGCGCCGGATGTCGATGGCGATGGGACGGTGCCTGTTTTGACGGGGGATGGTCCGCTGGCGCTCGGGAAAGCCAAAGGACGTGAGGTGATAATTGTTGATGAGGATGGCTATTACTGGTCCGCGGCGATGATCGAGAGTGCCATCGAGGCGGGCGCACGGCCGGTTGCCGTCACGCGCTTCTTCGAGGTGGCCCGCGAGGTGCCGGCGGTGTCGCGGATCTCGCTGCTCAGAGAGATCGACAACGCCGCAGGACGGGTGGTGGCGAATACCTACCTCGACCGGGTCGAGAGGGGTGGCGTCGTCGTGAAGCACTATCTGACCGGGCGGGCGGAGCGTATCGAAGACGTTGCTGCGGTTGTCTACGCCGGTGTGGCGCGGGCGAACGGTGCGCTGGCGGCGGAGCTAGTCGATGCGGGTTTCGCGCGGCACCGGTTGCATATCGTGGGCGACGCGTTCGCCCCTCGACGGCTGGCCAATGCCATGGTCGAGGCGCATCGCGCCGCGCGCGCCATCGGGACGCCGAAACGATCGTAAGGGACCGGATACGGGTTAAGCTGAGCGTCTTCGCGGCAGACCGCAGTGTGATTGATTTCTTGGACTAGTTGGCCGATCTTGTTGTCTCGGGAGGCGTCACGCATCAACGCGGGGCCGACGGCTCAGGATTGGTGATGACGAACACGGAAGGGCCAAAACGTGCGCGCACTCGTTGTGGAGGACGATCCGGATCTCAACCGCCAGCTTGTCAATGCGCTTGAGGGGGCCGACTACGTCGTTGATTCGGCGAGCGATGGCGAAGACGGTCATTTTCTGGGAGAGACGGAGCCTTACGATATCGTTATCCTCGACCTCGGCCTGCCGCAGATGGATGGTCTGACGGTCCTCGAACAATGGCGGCGGGAAGAGCGCACGATGCCGGTGATCATACTCACGGCACGCGACCGCTGGAGCGACAAGGTCGCGGGCATGGATGCCGGCGCTGACGATTATCTGGCCAAGCCGTTTCATATGGAAGAGTTGCTGGCAAGGGTGCGCGCGCAGGTCAGGCGGGCAGCCGGCCATGCCAAAAGTGAAATCGAATGCGGGACCGTCAGGCTCGACACACGCACCAGCCGGGTGACTAACGACGGGCAGGTCGTGAAGCTGACAAGCCACGAATACCGGCTGCTGTCTTACCTGATGCATCATAGGGGCCGTGTCGTATCGCGCACAGAGCTGGTTGAACATATGTACGACCAGGATTTTGACCGGGACAGCAATACCATTGAGGTTTTCGTTGGACGTCTCAGAAAAAAGATCCCCTCGAACCTGATCCGGACGGTACGTGGTCTCGGATACTGCCTGAGCGAGGAGAATGACGGTTAATTCTCTTGCCTTCCGCCTGTTCGCAACCGCGATGGCATGGACCCTTATCGCGTTGCCGATCGTCGGCGTTATTATCTACAACCTCATGAGC
>CAZWCL010000482.1:0-2929 GCA_964632265.1 uncultured Hyphomicrobiaceae bacterium
GCGCGGATCTGGGCGCACGAGGCCGTGGGCGGACGCCTCGAGCTGTGCCTTGAAGTCGCAATCGCGTGGCGGCGTGACACGGTTTCGTGCGAGCATCGCCCGGATCTCGTCGGGATGCGAGCTGGCCGTGGCACGATGCGTGCAGTCTCTTCTCGTCCGGGTCGTCGCGGCGAGAGATGCCGTTCGGCGCGCCGATGCGCCGAGGACGAGATCGAGGAGGGCGGGAGGAGGAGCGCGATGACGGAAGGCAGACGAGAGGCAGTCCGAACGCTGGTGTGCGCGACGGACTTTTCGCAGACGGCGGATCGCGCCCTGCGTCACGCGACGCACCTCGCCCGTCGTCACCAGGCGCGCCTCGTGTGGGCTCATGTCGTGGAGCCGCTGCCCGCCGATCCCTACCCGGTGCCGGCGGCCCCGCCGACCCAGGAGCCGAGCCTGCGCGAGCTCGCCGCACTGGCGGATGCGGCGCTCGGCACGGACACGGGCGGTTCAGTGCGGATCCCGGCTGCAATTTGCGGCGTCAGCGGGCTCAGGCCGACGACAGGCCGTGTGCCCAACACGGGCTGCCTGCCGGTCAGCGGCACGCATGACACGATCGGCCCGATGGCGCGGTCCGTGATGGATGTTGCCCGGATTTTTGCGGTCATGGCCGGCTACGATCCAGCTGACCCGACCAGTGAGGACCACCCGCTCGAGAACTTCCTGCCGCGGATGTCAGATGGCGTTAAGGGGCTGCGCATAGGTGTGCCGCGATCATACTATTACGACGATCTCGACGCCGGCATATCACAGGCCATCGAAGCGGCGCTTGCCGAATATGAGAAACTCGGTGCGGTGCTGCATGAAATCGAGTTGGACGGGGCAGCCGACATGCTTGGTCAGGCGGCCGTCATGATCTACGCTGATGCTGCGGCGCTGCACGAAGAGCGGCTCAAGAAGCCCGAGAAGTGGGGCGAGCAGACTATTGATCGCATGCGTCTTGCTTTCGGCTATACCAGCCTGGATTACGCACGCGCCATGCGTGCGCGCGAAAATTGGCGGCGCACACTAGCTCATGCTTTCGAGGCGATCGACATCCTGGCAATACCGACGCTTCCGCAAACGACGCCGCTGATTGATGATGAGCGTTCGTTGTTTGAGGCAACCAAGCGTGTCGCTGCCAACACGTACGCCGGCGCATTCGGCAAGCTGCCGGGGCTGTCCATACCATGCGGGTTTACAAGTGACGGTATGCCGGTCGGCCTGTTGCTCGAGGGTGCGCCGTGGACTGAACCGCTGCTGCTTAGGGCCGGTCATGCCTATCAGCAGGTCACGGACTGGCACCTTCGCCAGCCGCTCTTGCCGGCCTAATTGTTTCGATCACGGCGGGCACCGGCGAGCGGAACTGGCTGTTGCGCCGCGGCGCGTTAGATCATTTCCGGTTCAGTTGCAGACCGTTCGTAACCGGGGCCGTCGCCGGCTCAACCGGAAAAAATGATCTACTCCAAAAGTATAGAGCGGGACTACCGACCTTGGTGAAATCGCGAAAGCGATCCCACCAAGGTCGGACCCGCTCTAGCGTTCGGCGAGGGCTTCGGCGGGCGTCGCGAACTCGAGGAACGGTGCGATCTGCATCGTACTGCGCTCGCCAATCGCAGCGAAATTCTCGGTGAGCCACTTGTCGGCGGTCTCGCGGCCGATGTCGCGTAGTTTCTGGAGGAAGGCCCACTCGGCATTGACCTTGGTCGAGGCGGGATAATGCGCAATCTCGCCCTCGCCGCCGATGCGATGCATGTGCGTCTCGCCATATCCCAGCCCGGCGAGGTCTCCCCGCCGGATGGCACGATTGATAAAGTCGAAGTGGCGCAATTCCTTGATGAGCGGGGCATTGAAGGAGATCTCGTTGACGCGGTCCATGATCTCGCGGGCGGTGACCGGGGTTCCCTCGCGTTGAATTGGGTTGACCTGCACGATAACAATGTCGCGGCTGACGCTGCATTCGAGAAAGGGGAAGAGCACCGGATTGCCCATGAAGCCGCCGTCCCAATAAGGCACCCCGTCGATTTCAACAGCCTGAAAAATGTAGGGCAGGCACGCAGACGCCATGACCGCTTCTGCTGTAATTTCTTTGCCGGTAAAGACCTTGACGCGGCCGGTGTGGACGTTGGTTGCCGAAATATAGAGTTCCGTGCAGGCGCAGTTCTGCACTTCCCGGAAGTCGACCTGATCTTCGACGAGTTCCTTGAGCGGGTTCAGGTTCAGCGGGTTGAACTGATAGGGCGAGACGATCCGCGACATCATTTCGAACATCGCGAGCATCGGGTTAGCGTCGAGGCTCCAATTCGTCATGAAGGCATCAAGCAAGGTGCGTTGCAATGGGCTTAGCGATGCGCTGAAGCTGACGGCCTCCCAAAAACGGCTCAGGTGATCGCGGGCCCGGGCCGGTCCACCGCGGCGCAGCCCTTCCGCCATCACGACTGCGTTCACGGCACCGGCACTGGTGCCCGAGATCGCTTCAATCGAGAGTTGCGGCTCTTCGAGCAGACGGTCGAGCACGCCCCACGTGAACGCGCCATGCGAGCCACCACCCTGAAGCGCGAGATTAATCCGCTTCATGCCCGGTCGCCTTGGCCAGGTCCAGTCACTACCACTCGTCGTGCCCGAGACGGGCTCGCCGGTCATGTCGGGCGGCGGAACTACGTCGTCGGGCGACGGCGTGTCGCCTGAAAGCGTTGCCGAGGCGGGTGTTTTGCCTTGATCCGTCACAAATTGGCCCGCCATTTCTCAGAGCGCCGTCCAGCCGCCGTCGATCGAATAGTTGGAGCCGGTGATGGCCGCTGCTGGTTCACTCGCCAGAAAGGTTGCCAGGGCTCCGATCTGGTCGACAGTTGCAAATTCGCCGGAGGGTTGACGTTTGAGCGTCAGCGCCTTGGCCTCTTCGATCGAAATG
>CAZWCL010000483.1:0-2923 GCA_964632265.1 uncultured Hyphomicrobiaceae bacterium
GTAAATGTCGCCGTTGTCGGCGATCCGCTTCCAGATCTCGGCGCTTGCTTCGTAATGGCGCGGCTCGCTCGTGCGGATGAAGTCATCGTGCGAGATGTTGAGCGCCTGGACCATTTCGCGGAAAATAGCCGAATTGCGGTCGGCCAGGGCGCGGGGGGTGAGCCCTTCGCGTTCCGCCGTCTGCTTCATCTTGAGGCCGTGTTCATCGGTACCTGTCAGAAAAAAGACATCACGGCCGTCCAGGCGCTCAAAGCGCGCGATGGCATCGGTCGCGATCGCCTCATAGGCGTGGCCGATGTGCGGCGCGCCGTTGGGATAAGAAATCGCTGTGGTGACGTAGAATTTCGGCCGCTCGCCCATTGATCGCAAACCTGGTTTCCCGCTTGCCGCCGGTGAAGCGACGGAGCGGATTTTTTCTTTACTAAGCCAATCGGTTGCCCGGTTCAGCGGTTTGCTGTTAGCCGGTTCATGGCACGAACAGCATCCAGCAAATGTGCTTTGCGGTCGAGGTTCAGTCCGCTTTGCATCGCCTTGTCGCGGACCAGTGTCTCCCATAGCTCGGCCCAACTGGCAAGCGCATCAGCAAGGCCCAGGCGCCGGGCCTCGGACAAATCGTCCGCCGTGGCTGCGCCGGTTGCGGCTGCCCGTATCAGGCGCGCGAGGCGGGTGTGAACCAGTTCCATGAAGGCGTCAAACCTATCGGCGGCGGCGATCGGTGAAAATTCGTCCGCCATCTGATGCAGGGCTGTCCAGTCCGGCCGTGCGATCTGGCCAAACAGTTTGTCGACCTTGGCTGCCAATTGGGCCCCCTCTTCGCTCGCCAACGAGAGCGCATTGCGCACGCTGCCGCCAGCCTCGCGAACGATCGGCGGCCATGCATCGTCGCCTGGCAACGCAAGTTCGACGGCCATGAGCGCCTGCGAGGTCGCCTGGCGCAGGTCATCGTCGCCCAGGGGTTGGAAGGTCAATGTACGGCAGCGCGAACGGATCGTGGTCAACAAGCGGCCGGGCATCGACGAGATCAGCACGAACAAAACGCGGCGCGGCGGCTCCTCGAGTGACTTCAAGAGTGCATTCGCCGCGTTGACGTTGAGGTCGTCGGCGCTGTCGACAAGTACGACCTTCCAACCGCCGCTGGTCTGTTTGTGGCCAAGAAAATCACGCAGCCGTCTCACCTCGTCGGCGGTCAAAGCGGTGTCGTGGCGTTTCGCGCGTCTATCGTAGGGTCTTCTGAGCACGAGCAGGTCAGGGTGGGAAAGCGCTGCGACCAGGTGCGCGGCCTGGGCATCGGCTGGCACATCCAGGGTCGGCGCGTCGTCTGCCAAGAGGCCGACATTCTCGGGCTCTTGTGCGGCCAGGGCTGCGCGCGCGAAACGGTAGGCGAGTGTTGCCTTGCCAATGCCCGGCGGTCCGGTAAACAGCCAGCCGTGATGCAATCGTCCGCTTTTCAGGCCCGCCGCAAGCTCCGCCGCCTGTGCTGCGTGTCCGTAGAATCGTTTGGTGTGGCGGGGATGCGGGAACGGCTCCAGGCGGTCCGCCTCCGGATAAGTCTCGATCGTCTGTTCGCGAGGGGCACGCTGTTGGCGGGGGGCACGGGCCATCTAAGCTCTCTCCGGGCTCAGGCGTTCCGTTACCACCTGCCAGATTGCCGCCTCCACCACAACGGCCGGCGCACCGGCATCAATCAAACGGCAGCGTTGGGGTTCCGCTGCAGCTATATCGCGGAACGCATTGCGCAGCCGGATCTGGAAATCCACGCCGCGCGTTTCGAACCTGTCCGCGGCAGGGAGCGCCATCGCGCCGTCACCCGTCTTGCCGCCGTCACCGCCACCGGTGGCGTTCGCCCGTTGGGTGCGGCGCATTGTGGCGAGCGCTGGATCGAGATCCAAAATGATCGTCAGGTCCGGGGCCAGGCCTGGATGGGAAAGGCCTTCGATGCGCTTGAGCGTATCGAGCGCCAATCCGCCGGCGGCGCCTTGATATGCTCGGGTTGAATCGGCGAATCGGTCTGAAAGCACCCATCTACCCTCACCAAGGGCCGGTGTTATAAGATTTTCAACATGGTCGTGACGAGCGGCGGCAAATAGCAAGGCTTCCGCCATCGCGGCATGGGGTGGTAGTGCCGGGTCCAGAATGAACGCGCGCAGACTTTCGGCAAACGGGGTGCCGCCGGGCTCGCGGGTCAGGCTGAACGATACACCTGCTGCGCTTAACCGTTTCGCCAGGCGATTGATCTGGGTCGACTTGCCGACGCCATCGCCGCCTTCGAACGTGATGAATTTTCCTCGCATCATGGGGTTACGTTAAACCAATTCCGCTCGCGCCGGAATTCGTTGCTGCGATATCCGCCGGCTCCGTCTTTGGAGCGAAGCGACGGGTCACGGCAGCCAACTGAATGCGAGATGCACGAGACTGTCGAGACCGCGGCGAACGAGGCCGCCGCGGTCAATCTTCTTGGCTGCGAAAAGCGGCACCTGGCCCTGGGCACCGGTCGAACTGGTAACGCGCAACATCGCGACCTGATCACCCCGGTCGATTGGCGGTTTCAGCGGGCCATTATATATGATTTCACCACGCAGGCGCTGGTTGACGGGGACGCGCGGCAGATAAACCCTCACATCGCCGCGCCCGACAAGGGGCACGAAAAGCTGGCTACCGCCCCACACACGCGCGTGGCCGACAACCTCCCCGGTCTCGAAGACCTTGAGTTGAGCAAATCCGTCGAAGCCCCATTTGATCAGGCGTTTTGCCTCGCTCCAGCGCTCGTTTTTACTCTCAAGACCGCTCAGGACGGCAATCAGGCGGCGGTCATTTTGGACAGCGGAGGCCACGACGCCGTATCCAGCCTCCTTGGTGTAGCCGGTTTTAAGGCCATCTACGCCGAGCTTCATGAATAACAACCGGTTGCGGTTGATGAAGCGGA
>CAZWCL010000484.1:0-2907 GCA_964632265.1 uncultured Hyphomicrobiaceae bacterium
GTTGGCCGTCATGTCAGCCTCGATCCGTTCGGCGATCTCCCCCCGATAGAACGCTGCGGTGCCCTCGCGCGCCAGTAGCCGTAACGTATTTGCAAGGTCCGGGTTCGCGACATGGTCGCCAATCCCCTTAAGGCTCCCATCCGCCTTGAAATAGATGTCCCGTCCGGTTTTGCTGAAAGCGAGGCGTTTTGCGTTGGCCGAGCGCCCAAACTGGGCACCGAAGTGCCACCAGAAATGGACGTGTGGCCGGACGATAAAACCCGCATCCGCCTGCGCGATTGCAGGCCGGCATATATCCGCCCAATCCCAGGTGCCGAACCGCTCCATCGCCTGATGATAAGCCATCGCAGCGCCCGGCGTTGTCACCGCCCCGTAGCCCATATCGTTGACGTTACCTTCGAGCACGAAACCGAAGCCGTCCCGTGTTTCGCCCTGTAGGAGATGCTCCCACATGTCGGGCGTTGCCGCGAGCGGGGTTTTGCCGTGGAAGTCGATGCAGGTTGCCTGCCCGTCCGGTGTCCGGATCTGTGCGTTGCCAAAGCCGCCGATACCGCACATCTGCGGGTCGACCACGCCCTGAACGAGTGCCGCCGCGATGCCGGCATCAACCGCATTGCCGCCAGCTTTAAGAACGCGAGCTCCGGCCTCGGACGCTTCGGGCTGGGCAGTGACGATCATCGATTGGGGCATGGACAAGGTCCTTGTGAAACAGGCTGATGGTGCGAACCGGCTTCCGAAGCAACGGTTGGACCGCAAATTTAGCCGAATTATCCAAGACGCCACCCGTCGAGATTGGTCCGCGCCGCAGGCGCCTTCCTAATATGTCGCTGGCGAGGCTGCCCTGGCAAGCGGCACGACGTAGGGGCCTTCTGGAATAACGGCCACATCCTGATCGCCATGCGCGGCAATACTATTAGCAACCGCCTTGCCGATATCAGTGATGCGCTCGACCCCCGTGATTGCAAAATCTTCGTCGCTGAGCCCGCTGGTGTAGAGCTGCACCTGGCCAGTACGCATTGGCTTGAGCTGCATCTCCGTTTGCCACTCATCAATGTCGGCTAGACTTTTTTCGAGCAGTGTCTCGAGAAATGCATCCGCGCCGAGCGCGACGAGACGTTCCTGGCACGTCCGGAAATGATCCGAACCGATACCTTCCGCACATTCGGCTGCAATGATCAGCGTTCCTCCCGGCTCCAGAATGTCGAGCGGAGTTACCATGCCTTTGACAGTCTGATAGTAGTTCTGATCTAGCGGATAGCCTGCCGCCGACGTGACCACCGTCTTGAAGCGCCGGCCGACCGGGATCGCCGTGAAATCGCGGACAAAATCAACCGCTGCCATGTGGCTCTGGATTATCTCTCCAAACGACGCGAAGACAAGGCGGCGCTTGTCATCGATGACGGTATTCAGGGCGTAGACTTCACCGAGCATGCCGACAATTTCCAGTTGCTCTTCATGCAGCGGATTGTTGTCGAGATTGCATTCGCGCGCCGCCGGGTCTTCCATGAAGCGCGCGGAGTGGAACGTACGGATTGTTTCATGGTGCGCGACGCCCGGCGCGACGACTTTACGTCCGCCGGAAAAGCCTGCCATGAAATGGGGCTCGACGAGCCCGGTCGCAATGCGAAGGTCAGCCTCGACAAACCGGCGGTCGAGTTTGACCGGCACGCCGCGGCCTGTCGTGATCCCAAGATCAATATGGTCACCGTCGTTCATTGCAAAGTGGTTCTCGACCCGGATGTTGTCGATCACCCAGGGATCTCCGACCAGTTCAGCGAGCTCCGCGCCCTCATTCGGCCGGTGCAGCCCAGTCGCGACAAGGACGGTGATCTCGTCCTGGGCGATACCAGCGTCCATCAGTTGGCGCACCATACGCTGGAGGAAAAGCCCGTTCGGCACCGGTCGGGTGATGTCGCAAATCAGAATGCAGGCTGATTGCCGGCCTTTCGCAAGTGTGCTGAGCGGTGGCGAACCAATCGGATTAGCAAGAGCAGATTCGATCAGTTCCGCAGGCGGCGCCGTTTCGGGAAAAGCAGGCTTCTCAATGACACGGACCTTCGCGCCGTCCGGCATTTTGCAGATCAGACCTTTTCGGCCATAGAGCAAATTGACTTCCATGCGCATCCACCTCGGCTTTAATCTATTTGTGTGAGATGATAGCAGCCGATCGGAAAGTCCGCTACGACCGCAATGCGCCGCAGGATAAGCCGCCATCGTTTCAACTTCCAAGGGCGCGGTCAGCGGGCGGCGCCTCGCAGCCCAACCTGAGCATTAATGAATAATACGACTGACATAGATCCGGCCGAAATCGCGCATGTTCATCTCGACGCCGTCGGTGGCGTTGCAGGTGACATGTTCGCTGCCGCAATGCTTGATGTAATCCCGGGCCTCTGGCCAGCGTGCCAGCAGACCATCGCGGCGCTCACCCCGCCGCCCGGCGTGAGCGCAAGGCCCGTGCCTCATAGCGACGGCACGTTAACCGGGTGCCGATTCGACGTCGGCGGCGTCGATGAAGACCATCACGCTGCGGCGGAAGCGGTCGATCATGACCATCACCATGAGCACGACCACTATCATCACGACGACCACGATCATCACCGCGACCACCATCACCATGGCCACCATCATCATGCCTGGGCATCCATTCGGGATCGGATCGCGCGTGCTGCGCTAGAAAACGAAGCGCGCCGTCATACGTTGGAGATCTTCTCAAGGCTGGCCGAAGCGGAAGGCGCCGTTCATGGCATCGCCCCCGACAATGTTACCTTCCACGAGGTCGGCGCCTGGGATTCGATCATCGACATCGCCGTCGCCGGCACCCTGATCGCAAGCCTGCCTAAGACATGCACCTGGTCCGTTGGCGCCCTGCCGCGTGGCCGCGGTCTCGTCAAAACGGCGCACGGCATG
>CAZWCL010000485.1:0-2902 GCA_964632265.1 uncultured Hyphomicrobiaceae bacterium
CGGGCGAGTGTCTCGTACCAGCGGGCCGCGTCGAAATCCTGCTCGTCGGAGAGCATCGTGCAGCCGATCGTCAGCGGTGCGATGATGCCGTAAGAGGTGCCCGTCACCCAGCCGGGGTCCGCTGTGCACCAATAGACGTCGTCGCCATGAAGATCGAGCGCGAACCGCGCCGTCGCATTGTGGGTCACGACCGCCCCGTGGACGTGCATCGCGCCTTTCGGCTTGCCCGTGGTGCCGGACGTGAAGTGGAGGGTCGCGAGGTCGTCCGCTCGGGTCTCAGCGGTTGGAAAAACGTCCGGGTATTCACTGAGCAGTGCTTCGAAATCGTGGCCGTCGCCGCCGCCGCCGACAAGGACGATATGCTCAAGCTTCGGCAAGTCGTCGCGGATCCCTGCGATCTTGCGGCGGTAGAGCCGCTCGGTCGTGACAAGGACGCGCGTGCCGGCAATCTCCATGCGTGATCGTGCAGGCTCGGGGCCGAAGGCGGAAAACAACGGGCAGAAGACGGCTCCGCGCTTCCATGTCCCGAGCGCGGCCGCATAGAGTTCCGGAACCCGGCCGAGCAAGCTGCATACGACCTCGCCGTGGGCGATGCCGAGCCCTTCGAGGGCAGCTGCAAACCGGGCGGCGCGGGCCGCGAGTTGCGCGTACGTCAGGGTTTCGACCGTTCCGTCCTTCGCGAGCCAACGAATGGCGGTCCTGTCGCCGCGTCCGGCGCTGACGTGGGCATCGACGGCGGCGTCCGCGATGTTGACGTGGCCATCGGCAGCCGTCAGTGCGAGATGGGCGCGCGCTTCGTTCCAAGAAAAGCGCTGGCGCTCTGCTTCGTAGTCAGCGAGGTTCGGTGCAGAGCCTTCGCGCGACGGCGACTTGGCAATGATCGGCCATTCCATTTCGCTGCCTCCCTGATACTGACTGTCAGGAAAGACTAGTGCGCTGTCTGCGCCGGCTGCATTGACGTCGATCAAGGAACGTCTTTTCGACAAGGACTTTCCGGATGGGGGAGGCTGGGAAAGATCAATCCTCTCGCAGCGGCGTCGAGACGGAAAGGCCGCGTTCGAGCATGGCGGTCCATCCCGCTTCGGCGCTGTCGACAACGGCAAACATGTCGAGATCTTCCGGGGCGATCATGCCGTGGCGGGCAAGGGCCTTGAAGTTGACGATCTCCTCCCAGTATTTGCGGCAGAACAGGACGACGGGCATGCCGCCAGTCTTGCGCGTCTGTTTGAGGGTGAGAATCTCGAACAATTCATCGAGCGTGCCGAAACCGCCGGGAAAGACGGCCAGCGCGTTAGCCCGCATCGCGAAATGCATCTTGCGAACGGCGAAGTAGCGGAAACTGATGCACAGGCCCGGCGTTATGTGCGGATTGGGTTCCTGTTCCTCGGGCAGTTCGATGTTGAGGCCGATGGTCGGCGCGCCGGCCTCGGCTGCGCCGCGGTTTGCGGCTTCCATGATGCCGGGCCCGCCGCCGGTCGTGACGACGTTTTCGAGGATGCCGCCGGTCGGTGTGAGGGCGCCGGCGCGCTCGGAGACGATGCGGCCGAAGGCGCGGGCTTCCTCGTACCAGTGCTCGGAGAATTTCCTGGGGCGCGCCCTGCGGCTTACAGGCGATCCGACGCGGGCACTGCCGAAGACGACGACGGTCGACTTTATGCCGTGGTCCTGCAGGGTCAGTTCGGCGCGGTCGAACTCGATGACAAGGCGCTGACTGCGCATCTCTTCGCGCATCAGGAATGCGGTATCGGCTATTGCAAACGGTGTTGCCCGGGGTTTTCCGGTACGCTGACGCTTCATGGCAATCGTTCCATCATGCCGTGAATGTCAACCAGTCCGGCGCGACAAGCAAGAGGATGCCGATCGCCAGCATACCGATGCCGCCGAGGAGATGCGACAGGCGGAGGTAGCGGTTGGTCATGCTGGTGGCATGCAAGGTCAGCATGGCGATGGCGAAGATGGCGGCATCATCGAGCATGAACACGAAGACATAGAGCAACAGATACGAGTAGTGCTGCCAGGCCGACAGGTCGTTCATCGCGAGGATGTCAGTGTAGACCGCCGGAATGCCAGCGGAGCAGAAAAGTTCAATCAGATTGACTGCGGCGGCGAGTACGACGATGCCGGCGAGCGCCATAAGGAACCGACGCTCGCTGACGCTTGCGCGCAGGGAGGCCATGATGCGCTGGCGCTGGCCGAGGTTGGTGACACGGCATTCGGCGGCGGCATCGGTTGCGTAGGCGTAAAGGTAGTAGAGGCCGCTCGCCAGCGCGACACCGCCGACTGCGAGGCGCACCCAGACGATAGCGCCGAGCAGCAGGAATACGTTAAGCCAGGCGGCGAGGAAGAGGAAATAGACGACGGCGGAGGTGAGCAGGAAGGCGCCGCCGAGGAGCCACATCCTGGCGCGGTCCTGCATGCCGAGCAGCAGACCAACGAGGAAGATCAGAACCCACATCGCGCAGGGATTGAAGCCGTCGATAGCTGCCAGAGTGATCGTCAGGGCCGGCAGGGAGAGTGCCGCGGGTGATACTGTTCCGATAAGCGGTAAATTGATCTTGGCGAGCGGTAGCTTTGGCGGGGGCGGCGAGCCGGCAGAGGCTGAAGGCAGGTCCTGTTTGAGCAACTTCGCGAACCCGATGCAGCCGCCGGTCTTTACGCGGCATTCGCGTGCAGCCGCGAGAAGCGTTTCGCCCATGTGGGCGGCGTCATCGAAGCCGATGAAATGCTGCCGGCCGATGATGATCAGCGGTACGCCGGGCTGCCGGATGCGGAAAACGCGGTTCGCGCGCTCGAACTGCAATATTGCTGCATTCGATGCGGACACGTCGATCGCGTTGACCCTGAGCCAATCGCGGGCCTCGGGGCGGTTGGCCAGGAAGTCCTTCGCACGTTTGCAGAATGG
>CAZWCL010000486.1:0-2897 GCA_964632265.1 uncultured Hyphomicrobiaceae bacterium
GCAATTTTCGCGGTACTCATGATCCTGTTGAACGTACTCCTGAGCCGGCTCGTCATCACACCGGTAACGCAGATGTCGAAAATCGCCGAAGCGGTAAGTATGGGCGATGACTCGCAGGCCGAATACACGTTGGACAGCTCCGACGAGATCGGCTCACTGTCCAGATCCTTTAACCGGATGCGCCGAAGCCTCGACAACGCTATGAAAATGCTGGAGACTTAAACAAATAAAAACAAAGCCGGTGTGATATCGCCTTTAGGCCAGAATGACGACATAACGGCAGTAGCAGCCCGACACTGTCATGGTACCCGGGCGCTGGTCACAGGTGCCGGTAAGCTGCCGTAAAACTGCATTTCTGGCTGGGCATTGGTTATTGTTCAATCCGGCTAGGCGAACTCATTTTCAAGGACGGCGCCGATGAGTGCTGAACAGACCGAGGGAGAACAAAGCGGTCTGTCGAGCGGACGGAGTGCTCGTGACCACCCGGAACGCGTCGGCAAATATCGTGTCGACGGAACCATTGGACGCGGAGCGGTCGGCGTAGTCTACCGCGGCCACGACGAACAGATTGATCGCCCTCTTGCGATCAAGACGCTACGCACCGACGTCCTCGCCAATGTCGCGGACCGTGACAACCTGCTCCAGCGGTTTGCCGCCGAGGCACGCTCGGCCGGCCGCTGCCTGCACCCCAACATCGTAACCGTTTTCGACTACGTCGAGCAGAGTGGCTCGCCCTACATCATCATGGAGTACGTGGACGCCGGCACACTTGAAAACGTCATCAGTGCAGGCGTGATGTTGCCTGTGCGCCAGGTCGGCGAAATCATGGCACAGCTGTTGTTCGCCCTTGGTCACGCCCACGATAAGGGTGTCGTCCACCGCGACGTAAAGCCGGCGAATATACTCTGCCCGTCGGCAACCTCAATCAAGGTGACCGATTTCGGTGTTGCCCGTTTTGACGCGCTTGGCCTGACCAACCCGAACGGCATCGGCGCGATCGGCACACCCAACTATATGTCACCGGAGCAGTTTCTTGGCCGACCTGTCGACGGCCGCGCGGATCTTTTCTCCGCAGGTGTTATCCTGTTTCAGCTACTGGCCGGCGCCAAACCGTTTGTCGCAAGCGATATAGCCGAATTGATGCGTAAGTTACTCAACGAGACCGCCCCTCACATCTCGACGCTGCGGCCCGGCAGCTGGGAGGCACTCAACAGCGTTGTGCAACACGCACTCGCACGCAATCCAGAAGACCGTTTCCAGACCTCGGACGAGTTCATCGACGCTCTCAACGGAGCAATCGAAGGCACCGCCAGCGACAATACCCCTCCACTTGACCTGACCAAGATGTCGACAACCTCCATTGCAGACAGCCCCGCCGAGACCAGCGGCGGCACCGGCAGCCCGCGAACCACGTTTGGCTCGGGTACTGCGGATTTATCGCAGACCATGTCGGCGAAACTGCTTCCCGAAACGCTCGGCGCCGTTGAAGCAGCGCTTGCCAAATCGCTCGGACCGATTGCAAAGGTCATGGTCCGCAAGGCATCACTTCAGTCGACCGACCCGGACATGCTCCTCACGTCTCTGACTGACCAGATTCCGGTCGAATCAGAGGCAGCCCGCTTCCGCAAGGAGGCAGAAACGACAATTCGGGGCGATCAAGGTGTCGCCGCGGTCCATCTCGACGCGCTGATAACAGCCGACGATATTCAGATGGCAAGCAAGGCACTGATGCCGCTCGTCGGCCCTGTCGCAAGTGTTCTGGCGAAACGGCTTGCGAAGACCGCAATCGGGCACGAAGATTATTATCGGCGGCTTGCGGATTCGATCCCGGATGAGGCCCAGCGGGCCAAATTTATTGTGGATATGAAGAGGCAGACGCCGGGGAGCCGCTGATGGCATCTTCCGACAAGACGGACCAGGAGACTTCGGGGCCAGCCAAATCGAGCTTACGCCGCCGCAGCCTGCGCGCCGTTTTCGCCGCCGATGTCGCCGGGTTCAGCGGTCGCATGTCGCTGAATGAAACGCGCACGGTTTCATCGATAAGCGAAATTCGCACTCTCGGCCGCCAGGCTCTGGAAAAGAACGGCGGATGGCTGTTTGGCATGGCGGGCGATGGACTGTTCGCAACATTTGAAAGCGCGATCGGTGCTGTTCAGTGTGCCCTCGATCTGCAGCACTCCCTTCGAGAGCGCGAGCATTTGCGCGACATGCCGCTCCGAATCGGCATTCACCTCGGCGAAGTGCTGATCGAAAACGAGATCCCCTATGGCGAGACGCTAAATATCGCGGCTCGGCTCGAGGCGCTGGCGGACCCCGGCAGTATCCTCGTATCGGGCACCGTAATGGATGCCGTTTCAGCGCGGATCTCCGCGACCTTCGAAGATCGCGGCGTTCCACATCTCAAGAACATACCCCGGCGCATCCCAACATTTGCAGTGTCACCGCCGCCGGCACGATCCACCGTCGACGAGACACAGATAGGCCAATCGAACCTGGATCGCACGACCCGCCTGGATCGGAACGCCTTGCGCAACATCGCAAACGAACACGCGACTGTCGAAATCGTCACACCCGCCGTTGGCCCCGTCGAAGACCACAACGACCGTGGGGACGCGGAAGCGTCGCCTTCGGCATCGATCGAGCAGCCACCCGCCGCACCGGAGCCGCCGCCTGCACCGCACATACCCGCCGAAGACCAGTCGCCGCCAAAGCCTCAACCGACAATATCGCTTTCCGACCGCCTGTCCGAACTCGCAGCGAACGAACACCGCGAAGAAAATCCGCAAAACGTTGATCCCGATCAGGATGCGGACGAGCCTCCAGCCTCGCTTTTCGGCAACGCCCCGAAAGCTGCAGGCAACCCACCACAAATCCTCGCCACAGCGCCCGCCGATCTT
>CAZWCL010000487.1:0-2896 GCA_964632265.1 uncultured Hyphomicrobiaceae bacterium
GTCCGCGGCCGCCGAAAATACCGGAGTTAGATGCGACGTTGACGATCCGCCCACCACCGCCTTGCGCGACCATCTGTCGTGCCGCAGCCTGCCCACTCGTAAAAGCGCCGTAGAGATTGGTCTCAAGCACACGGCGCCACAAATCATCGTCCATTTCCAGAAACGGCTGACGGTCCACGATTCCTGCGTTCGACACTAGGATGTCGAGCTGACCCCACAAATCGACGGCACACTGTATCATGGCCGCCGTCTGGTCGCGTTCTCGCACATTGACCATCATGGCATCCGCCGCGCCGCCTGCCGACCGGATCTGATCCGCGCGCGCCTTGGCTGCCTCCAGCTCGATATCCGCTAACAGCACCTTGGCACCTTCCTGCGCCAGACGATCCGCGATCGCTCCGCCGATGCCGTGCGCCGCCCCGGTGACGATAGCTACTTTGCCGCTGAACCGGTCCGCCATATCAACTCCAATCTGCTGGCGCTCCACGCATTAGCCGGCCATCAAATTTGGCCGACTGTGCCACTTAGCGTGGTCGCCGCTCATCCAGAAACTCAGTGACGAACAACGGCGCCACCTCTTCAATCGCCTTCAGCGAATACCCGCCCTCCTGCACGATCACGGTCGGCAGCGGCACTTCTCCGTAGAGCCGCCCAAGCCGGCGGAAAGCATCCGTTGATACATCAAGCTTGGAGAGCGGATCATCTCGATGCGCATCCCATCCCGCCGATAGCACGATCGCTTCCGCCTCGACAGCCAGCGCAGCAACGATGAGTTGCCGGCTCGCCTCAAGAAATGCCTCGTCATCGGCGCCCTGGGCCAACGGAATATTGAGATTGAACTTGTCGCCCTCGCCAAAGCCGGTCTCATCGGCGTAACCGGCAAAAAACGGGTAGTATTGCCTCGGGTCGGTATGCGTTGAACCGTAGAAGACATCGGAACGCCTATAGAAGATCGATTGCGTGCCGTCACCGTGATGGGTATCGAAGTCAAGTATCGCCACTCGCCTGAACCGCTTTCGCAAGATCTCCGCGGCAATTGCTGCATTGTTGAGGAAACAGAACCCGGAAGACCGGTCGTTATAGGCATGATGACCCGGCGGGCGGCAAAGCGCCATCGCCTCCTCGGCACCAGCGACCACCGCCTCCGCCGAAGCAATCGCCGATTGGGCTGAAGCGTAGGCGCCGGCCCATGATCCCTCCCCGATGGCGCATGCCATATCCCCGGCATACCAGCCAGCACGCGCCACAACCCCTTCGGGCCGCGGCCGTTCGCGTACGGCCAGATCAGGCGACGCGCCGACGTAAGGGTGTACGTTGGGCAGGACTTCCGGTCCCGCCCCCTCGATCGCCTGAAATTCTTCGTAAGCCGTTTCTAGGAACGACACATAATGATCGGCGTGCACAGCCTTGATCGGATCAGGTCCGGCATCGGGCGGCGTCTCGGCCTCAAGACCTAGATCGACCAATCCATCGCGCAAACGCAGCGCCCTTTCAGGCACCTCGAACGGCTCGACCAGACGGCCCGCAGCCATGAACTGTTGCGGCGCATGACGCAATTGCGTTTTCGAAAAGAAGAGCCTCATACTCATCGTCCGATCACTGCCCCTCAAGAGCCACCAGCGAAGCACCGCCCACGCTGCATGGCAAGAGAACCACGCAATTCATCCGCGCTGTAGTTACCGCGTCGTGTTGGTAGTCGGTGCCTTACCCAGCCACGTCGATCTCAGCGCCGCCGGCGAATTCCCCGTGCCGCCATGTCATCGAGCCGTCCCTGAAGCCGGGCGCCGTCGACGATCAGCCATGCGATGAGCCCCGCGAGCACCACGCCAACGACAGTGTACGAGGCTAATATGAAACCTGCATGTGGGCCGAGATCGATCATTTGTCCACGCTCCCGGGCGGCTCAACGGCCATCGCATCGGCGGCATCTGCCAGTTCCGACCGGCGGGCACGCTGCACCTCGACGACCATCAGCGCCGACAACCGCCGGCGCAACACCTCGTTGCGCATGCCCTTGATGTGCATCGCAAAAAACATAAACGAGAAGCCGACAGCCGAAATCAGTAGCGGCCACAAGATTGACGAATGAATCTTCGGCCCATCGCTGCGCATTACGCTCGACGGCTGGTGCAGTGTATTCCAGCTCGGAAGTTCGATGCCAAGCCAGGGTATACTCAGCCCTTCCACCGATATTTTGATGAACGGCAGGATCACGATCCCCACGATCGACAGAATTGCGACCAATCGCGCCGCAATAGCCTGATCGTCGATCGAGGCCCTGAGCGCCATCAACCCGAGATAGAGAAAAAACAGGATCAACACAGATGTCAGCCGCGCATCCCATACCCAGTAGGCGCCCCACATCGGTTTCCCCCACAGCGATCCCGTCACCAGCGCGAGAAACGTGAAAGCTGCACCAACCGGCACCGCCGCCTTGGCCGAGACATCAGCCAGCGGATGACGAAACACAAGCAGCCCGAAGCTCGAGAGCGCAACGATCAAGTAGCCCATCATCGCGAGCCACGCCGCCGGCACATGCACATACATGATGCGTACGGTGTCGCCCTGTTGATAATCTTCCGGCGCAACGAAAACGCCTTGATAGAGCCCGACAGAAAGCGTCACCGCCGCGAGCGCGGCGAAGGCGAACATCACGGGGCGCGACCACGCCATGAAGCGTGTCGGATTTGCAAACTGCTCGAGTTGACGCACGGTGGATGTCATATCGTCCGTTCAGCTTCTTCACCGGGGCCCAACCGCCCATGGTTAGATAGGCAGCCGTCAGCCGATCGTCGAGAGCGCAATTACCAGCTGCGGGACGAGGAATATAGCCGGCAATGAGACGCGGGGCCCGTTAGCACCCAGACCGTTAGCACTCAGTCCGGTAGGATCCCAC
>CAZWCL010000488.1:0-2880 GCA_964632265.1 uncultured Hyphomicrobiaceae bacterium
AGATGGTCGAGGCCTATCAGGAGCATCCCGGCAACATGGTGGCTGCGATGGACGCGGTCGGGGTGGACGGTGCGCTCGTGATATCGCCGTTCGCCATGTACCGCTATGATGGAAGCTATTCGCAGGAGGTCTACGCCGGCCATCCGGACCGCTTCCGGCTGATCAAACCGGTCGATGCCAACGATCCCGCCGTCGGTGACGTCATCGACGATTGGGCGGCGGCGGAAGGTACCGTCGGTATCCGTCTGATGCTCGGGCGTGGCGGGACACCGGACAGAGCCGATCATGAGGGAATTTCAAAGGTCTGTGAGAAGTCTCGTGAGACGGACATGCCGCTCAACGTCCTTGGCTGGGGGCTTCTTGAGACGGTCGGCGAGATGGCAAAGGCGCATCCCGACACACAATTCGTGCTCGACCATCTCGGGATCGAGCAGCCGCGCCATCCGCCGGTGCCCAAGGAGCCGTTCGCAGACCTCGATACGGTCCTCGCGTTGGCGGCCCACGAAAACCTCGCGATCAAGATCAGCGGGGCGTGTACGCTTTCGCACGAGGCCTACCCGTTCGACGACATCTGGGCGCCGCTTGAGAAGATTTTCACGGCTTTCGGTCTCGAGCGATGCCTTTGGGGCACGGACTGGACCCGCGCCGCCGAGATCGTGACGTACAGGGATGGCGTGCAGCCGTTCCTGGATACCGACCGGCTGAGTGAGAGCGACAAGGCAATGCTGATGGGCGGGGCGCTGACGCGGGTCTATGGCTGGTCGCCGTGATCTCGCGGCGACATTCATGACGAAACAGTAGATGGTGAAGTATGAGTGGATTTGTCGGCGCAAGCCATGAGTTTCATGACGCTGAATTTGTACGGGGCTGGGCCAGCCGGTTCGTACCGACGGCACCGCGGCTGCAATTGTTCGATATGATCCTCGAGGAGGTCGAGAAGCTCGGCAAACCGGAGGCTCATGTGCTCGAACTCGGCACGGGGCCCGGTTATATGGCCCGGCACATGCTGGAGCGCAATCAGTCGATCAGCTTCGAAGCGCTCGATTTCTCAGACGTGTTCATGGATGTTGCGCGGGAGACGCTGGGTGGGCTGACCGCTCGGGTCACTTTCACGAATGCCGACCTGATGGCTCAAGACTGGCCGTCGAAGCTATCTAAGCAGCCCGATGCGATCGTGTCGACCTGGGCGCTGCATGACCTTGGCGGGCCGCAACCGGTCGCGGATGTCTATGCGCGCTGCTACGAGGTTTTGCCGGCGGGCGGGCTACTGGCCAATGGTGATTTCATCAAGCCGGATGGCACGGACTGGGACTTTGAGGCGGGACGGTTCGAGATCGACCGTCATCTTGAATTCCTGCGGGCAGCAGGTTTTGAAAACCCCGGCTCGCGTATTCACCTGGAGGCGAACATCGTCGATCCGACGGCGGCGCAAAACTACGCACTGCTCGTCGCGCATCGCTAGGCTGTCAAGCGACGCCGGCGGCGCCGGCGGGGGCGAGCGCGGGGCCGGCGGCGGTGAGCGTCGTCAGGTGGCGGGCATAGTCGGCGACGGCGACATGACCTTTCGGGGTCAGGCCATAAATGCCGGTTGCGACCCGTTCGAACCAGCCGTAGTGGTCGTCCGACATGATGCGGCGCGCCGTTGCGACACCGGTCGCCGTGGCGACATGGGCGGCCTTGGTGGGGCCATTGGCTGCAAGATGGGCGAGGCAGCGAAGTGCATCCTGACGGTATGCGGTCATGATTTCGGCGCGGGCGTTGCCACCCATGGTCGGGTCGCCGACGCGGCGGGTGAACTCGCGGAGCAGGCGGCCGGTCTTTCGCGGAGCCTTGCGCGGCCGGTAGGGGGCCGGGTCGATATGGACCTCGACCAATTCATCCGGAAAACGCACGGTCATCAGGCCAAGGCCGAGGCGGCGGCAAAGTTTTTTGTTAGCGGCTAGTGAGCGCTTGAAAGGAAGTCCGGTGCCACGCGGCACGGCGACGTAGACGATATCGGAGAGTGCTTGGCGTTCGATGGCCTGATGGAACAGCGTGAGCGAGAAACCGGTCTTGAGTTCGACGATCAGGGGCGGTTCATCACCACGGCAGGCGACCAGATCGGCGGCGGCAACCTCCCCCTTGACCTCATAACCCTGCGCTTCAAGAAACCGCTTCACGGGCGGGTAAAGCGCCGTTTCGCGCAACCGCGAGGGCGTGGGCGTGGCGGGACGCTTGTTACCACCGCGCGCCGCGCCGTTCCGTCGCGTGGCCGGTGTTACAGCCTTTGCCGGAGACTTCGCGCCGGCTTTCGATTTTACTGCCATGGTGCCACCGGCCATAGCGCGGCGAATCGGCTCCTGGCAACCAGGTTATGACGCCGTTGCGCATCCTCGGGAACGCGACCGTGATTATCGTGGCGCGGCGCTGCCCACAGCGTCCAAAACCTTTAGGATCAATTCTGCAACAGGTTCCCAGGGCCTGTTGACCGCAACAACAGGACACCAAGAAATGGCATTCTTTGAGCTCAGACAATACAAGATCCGGCCAGGCCAGATGGAAGCGTGGCTCGACTACATGCAGGACGAAATCATTCCATTCCAGGTCTCGAAAGGAATGGTCATATGCGGCAGTTTCCGCGGCGAGGAAGATGACAGTGTATACGTGTGGATCCGCCGGTTCGAAAGCGAGGCCGACCGTGAACGGCTCTATAAGGCTGTTTATGAAAGCGATCACTGGAAGAACACGGTGTCGCCGAGGGTTGGCGAACTGATCGACCGCGACGCCATCCAGGTGCAGCGGATCACCGCAACGCGGATGTCGATATTGCATTAGATCATTTCCGGTTTAGTTGCAGATCGTTCGTAACCGGGGGCGTCGCCGGCTAAACCGGAAAAAATG
>CAZWCL010000489.1:0-2873 GCA_964632265.1 uncultured Hyphomicrobiaceae bacterium
CAAAAGGTCTACTCGGTTATCCGCCTGCCTGGTACAAGAGCGTGACGTATCGCAGCCGCACGGTGCGCGAACCCCGTGCCGTACTTATGGAATTCGGCGTCGAGATCGCGGATGATGTTACAGTGCGGGTTCACGATTCCACCGCAGACCTACGCTATATTGTGCTGCCCATCCGCCCAAGCGGGACAGAGGACTGGGATGAGAATAAGCTCGCGTCCATCATCAGCCGTGATGCGATGATCGGGACGGCCCTTCCGCACGTCGCCTGATGTCGTGGTTGTCACAGAGCCGAGCAAGGGACCCAAGTCCGGCCGGGCCGGCAACTTGAGACCAAATAGCAACGGGGGATGCGTCGTTGCTGTCCACATTGCTTGGTTAGGTTGACCCCGAACGCCAAAGCGCACAAAAACGCTGCGTATAAGTCGGGGGATGCCAATGTCGATGGACGTAAATGACGTCGCAGCGCGAGCTGCGCGGCCTAAATATCTGTCACCAGCCTCTTTGTTGCGTCGAGCGGCACTCGGGTTGTTGATACTCTTAAGCTGCATGTCTGCATCGTTGTGGTTGTACGATGCGAGCATAAAAGCAAACGCGCAAGAAGATGCGACAGGACCCGTGGCAAGGATCATTGCACCGGGACGCTAAGAGCTTCGATGGGTCTAGGTCAGCGCCAATGGCGCTGGCACCCAGCTACTGAAGATCAGAAATTGAGCCAGCACCGGCGTTTCCGCTGACACGCGCCGCAAGTGCTGCTTCGATGAATGGGTCTAGCGAGCCATCCAACACAGCAGATGGGTCAGAACTTTCGACACCTGTTCTAACATCTTTCACCATCTGATACGGCTGTAGCACGTAAGAGCGAATCTGATGGCCCCAGCCTATCTCGGTCTTGCTGGCCGCCTCGACGTTCGCGACTTCCTCCCGCCGCTTTAATTCGGCTTCATAAAGGCGGGCTTTCAGCATGTTCCAAGCCGTTGCCCGGTTCTTGTGCTGTGAGCGCTCCTGCTGACAGGCGACGACAATCCCCGTCGGCTCATGAGTGATCCGGACGGCCGAGTCGGTTGTGTTGACGTGCTGCCCTCCGGCCCCGGAGGCGCGATAGGTGTCGATCCGGCAGTCACTCTCATTCACTTCGATATCGATGCTTTCGTCGATGACAGGATAAACCCATACCGATGCGAAACTGGTATGGCGCCGCGCATTGGAATCGAATGGCGAAATGCGCACGAGCCGATGCACGCCACTCTCAGTTTTCAGCCAACCATAAGCGTTTTCGCCCTTGATCTCGATGGTGGCCGACTTGATCCCCGCCTCTTCGCCCGCGCTTTCCTCTATGGTTTTGACCTTATAGCCACGTTGTTCGGCCCATCGCATGTACATGCGCGCCAGCATTGACGCCCAATCCTGGCTTTCGGTCCCGCCGGCGCCCGCATGGATTTCGAGGTATGTATCGTTAGCGTCGGCTTCGCCTGAAAGCAGAGCTTCGACTTCCTGGCGCTGAGCGGCCTCGCGGACCGCGGCAAGCGCCGTCTCGCCCTCGGCAATTACGCTTTGGTCGTCCTCCATCTCACCGAGTTCGATTAGAGTACAGGCGTCTTCGAGTTGCTGCTCCAGCTCCCGGAAACCCGTAGTCTGCTTCTCCAGCGTCTGGCGGTCACGCATCACCTTTTGGGCGGCGGCGGGGTCGTTCCAGAGCTCAGGGTCCTCGGCGCGATGGTTCAATTCCGCGAGGCGTTCGTCAATCGTATCCCAGTCAAAGATGCCTCCGCAGAATGGCAAACGACTCCTGGATATCAGCAACGATCCGCTCTGCTTCGGCACGCATTTAATTGCTCCTTCGATAGGGCTTGATTAGTGGCGACGCACGGCACCAAGCAGGCGCGCCCATAGGGTGCCGCCGGTCCGGGCGCCAATGATGAAATAGGCAATGATCAGCCCGAATGCGAGCAGAGCCGGGGCACCGTTCAACTGAAAACCGCGCTCCGTGGTCTGTCCTGCCAACACGGCGACAGCATAGCCTATGACGGAAAAAGCCGTGATAAGATCCAAGACAAAGGCGAGTATTATCTTCCAAGTCGCCACGAACGGCCGGTCTTGATGAGCCACGTTTCGCTCTCCGCAGTCAAATGATCTGCATCAATAAACGTTGCCACGGCCAGATGTCACCCCGCTTGAACCGCCAGAGACCCCATCAGCACTTTGATAGCCCAAAAATGAATTGGGATCGTCGGGTTGTTCATACGGTTTGAAGGCTTCCATAATTGTACCTTTTGACCCGCGCCTTGCTCGCAGACCGGTATTACGCTCGACTGGTACGAGCTTGATGCCGGGTGGCACGCGGAATGGGACAACGGGCTGGTCCTTGAGCGCATCTTTCATGAAGTTGGCGAAGATGGGAGCGGCGATCTGGCCACCAGTGGCAGACTTACCCATCGGTTGCGGCGTGTCATAGCCGACATACACACCGACAACGAGGTCCGGCGCGTATCCCACAAACCATGTGTCCTTGGAATCGTTCGTGGTGCCGGTCTTGCCCGCCAGCGGGATGCCGGTGGCAATGCGCTTTACGACGGTTGCCGTGCCTCTATTCACAACGCCCTCAAGGATCGAGGTCATTTGGTATGCGGTATGCGGGTCGATGACCTGGCGACGGTCGTCAGGAATGCTGGGCTCGGCCTGTCCATTCCAGGTCTCGGCCTCACAGTTGTCGCACGTGCGATTATCGTGGCGCCAGATCGTTTTACCCCACCGATCCTGAATGCGGTCGATGAGTGTGGCACGTACCTGGCGGCCGCCGTTGGCCAAGACCGAGTATCCCGTCACCATTCGCAGGAGCGTCGTCGCGCCTGCGCCAAGCGACATCGAAAGGACCG
>CAZWCL010000490.1:0-2865 GCA_964632265.1 uncultured Hyphomicrobiaceae bacterium
TCCAGATGACGGACACGGTCGCCGAACGGGACATGAAAGAGCAGTTGCTCGACAACATGGATATCGAGCGCGAGCGCGGCATCACCATCAAGGCGCAGACAGTGCGCCTTGACTACAAGCATACGGACGGAGAGATTTACCAGCTCAACCTGATGGATACGCCAGGCCACGTGGACTTCGCCTATGAAGTGTCCCGGTCGCTGTCGGCTTGCGAGGGGTCTATTCTGGTCGTCGATGCCAGCCAGGGGGTCGAGGCGCAGACACTCGCCAACGTTTATCAGGCGATCGACCACAACCACGAGATCATTCCGGTTCTGAACAAGGTCGATCTGCCAGCCGCCGACGTTGAAGGTGCGATGCAGCAGATCGAGGATGTCATCGGGATCGACGCTTCCGATGCGGTGCCCGTATCGGCGAAAACCGGTCTAAATATCAAAGCCGTGCTGGAGGCAATCGTCGACCGGCTGCCGCCGCCCGAAGGCGTACTCGATGCGCCGCTGAAGGCGATGCTGGTGGATAGCTGGTATGACGCCTATCTCGGCGTGGTCGTGCTCGCGCGTGTGATGGAAGGCACGCTCAAGAAAGGCCAACGGATAAAGTTGATGTCGAAAGGAACGACGCATCAGGTTGAACGTGTCGGGTATTTCCGGCCGAAGCAGACGATGACCGATCAACTGGGACCGGGTGAGGTCGGCTTCTTTACGGCCGCGATCAAGGAGGTCGCCGACACGCGCGTCGGGGACACGATTACGGATGAGAAGAAGCCGACGGTGACGGCGTTGCCGGGCTTCAAGCCGGCGCAACCCGTGGTGTTTTGCGGCCTGTTCCCGGTCGATGCGGCGGACTTTGAAGATCTGCGCGCGGCCATGGGCCGGCTCCGGCTCAATGACGCGAGTTTCTCGTTCGAAATGGAGACGTCGGCGGCGCTCGGGTTCGGCTTTCGCTGTGGCTTCCTCGGGCTCCTGCACCTCGAGATCATTACCGAGCGGCTCGACCGGGAATTCGGCCTGGAGCTGATCACGACGGCGCCGAGCGTTGTCTATCATCTTTACGCGCTGGACGGCGAGCTGATCGAGATGCACAACCCGGCGGACATGCCGGAGCCATCGACGATCGAGCGCATCGAAGAGCCATGGATCGAGGCGACCATCATGGTGCCGGACGATTATCTGGGCGCCGTTCTGAAGTTGTGCCAGGACCGGCGCGGGCGGCAAAAAACGCTGACCTATGCGAGCCGGGCTATGGCGGTCTACGAGTTGCCGCTGAACGAGGTGGTATTCGACTTCTACGACCGGTTGAAGTCGGTAAGCCGAGGTTATGCGTCTTTCGATTATCAGATGATCGGGTATGAGGCCGACGACCTGGTGAAGATGTCGATCCTGGTTAATGCCGAGCCCGTTGATGCGCTGTCGCTGATCGTGCATCGCGCGCGGGCGGAAGGACGCGGCCGGGTGATGTGTGAAAAGCTCAAGGGACTGATCCCGCAGCATCTCTTCAAGATCCCGATCCAGGCTGCGATCGGCGGGCGGATCATTGCGCGTGAGACGATCTCTGCGCTGCGGAAGGATGTGATCGCAAAGTGTTATGGCGGCGATATCAGCCGGAAGCGCAAGCTGCTCGACAAGCAGAAGGCGGGCAAGAAGAAGATGCGCCAGTTCGGCAAGGTGGATATCCCCCAGGAGGCGTTTATCGCGGCGCTGCGCATGGGGGATGAGTAGGGCTGTTCGGTTGGCTTGCGCTGTTTGCGCTCACGGCGCGTATCGGCCAGCGGGGCTGGCCTGCGCCTCCGCAGGGGCGGCGCTTGGCGCCGGGTCGCGTGCGCTCCCTGGCGCCCTTTCGCGGATACGGGTACCGAGATGGCCAATGGGCGAACGCAAGGGTGCCTGGTTTAAGAGTGGTGGTCTGTGTGGGTGGCGGGGGTCAATCGATAGGGACGAAGATGGAGCGGCGCATTTTGCCGCCGACGGCTTTTGAGAGGTGGCCCTTGCCGGAGATGTCTTCGACGAGGATCACTTCGCCGGCGCTGATCGTGCGCGCTTCGCCGTCGCTGGCCGTGATCGTGACAGCACCGTCAAGGTTGATGATGTACTGGCGGCGTGGCGCCGGGTGCCAGTCGAGGTCGTAGTCGCCCGATGTCTCACGGAATATGATGCCGGTGGCCGGCAGGCGGGCGGAGTATTTCGAGAAATTTGCTTCGCGTTCCCATTCGATGTCGATGTCGCGGAAATGAGAGTCGCCGGCGTCGTCCTCGTACAGATTGTGTATGCGCATGGCGAGTCCTTGGTTCAGGGGGCTTCGAAGTCGTAGCGCACATCGATCGCGGCGCTGGCGATAACGGTGAGGTCGTTGTGCTCCTGGTTAGGGACGTTTAGGCCGCCGTGGCAGACGGTCACGGTGACGTCACCGTGGGGGAGCACGGATTTGACGGCGTCGAGGTCGACGGCGTCGGGGTTCTGGACACCGATTGTGACGGCGACTTTCATCTTTTTGCTGTCAAGGCCGAGCGATTGGATGAAGGTGAGGGAGCTGTGGTGGATGGCGTCTTCGACGGCGCGCCTGGCCGCCTTGGTGTAGTCGCCGCCGTGCAGGGCTGCGCCGGAGCCCATCTCAAGGATTGCGCGTCGTTCTGCCATCGGGTCGGCCTTTCTCAATCAATATCCAGCCAGACAACGACGGCGGCGTGGGCCAACAGCATCGCGTCGGAGTTGTCCTCGTTCGGCATCTTGAGGCCGCCTTCGACGAGCGTCAGCTCCGAACGACCATAGGGAATTTCAGCCAGGACGGTATCGCGGTTAACGGTGTCGGGATCGGGCACGCCGATGCGGACGTGGTCGAGCATTTTCGTCGGGTCCTGGCCCAGAGCGC
>CAZWCL010000491.1:0-2859 GCA_964632265.1 uncultured Hyphomicrobiaceae bacterium
GATCTCTTCATGCAGTTGGCAACCGCCACGCGCGCCTTGGCGTATCAACTTGCGATTGCCCATGGCGGCCGGCTCGATCAGCAGCAATGCCGCCGGCTGGAAGCATTGGGGGCGCATGTTTATGACTATGTCGATCAGCGGGCGCTGCTTGCCGGGGCTGACGTCTGCGTGACGCATGCGGGGATGAACACGTCAGTTGACGCCATCTGTGCCGGGGTGCCCTGTCTCGCGGTGCCGATGGCGTTCGATCAGGAGGCGATCGCGGCGCGTCTGAGGTGGCATGGCTGTGCGATTTCGATTTCACCGCGGTGGCTGACGGTCAAACGTGCGAAGAAGGCGCTTCAGGGTCTTGTCTCAGAGGGGGGCTACCGCGAACGCGCACAACAGATCGGTGCTGCGACGCAGGCAGCTTCGAGCCATGGTCTTCAGCGCTCTGTCGATGTAATAACGGCGACTTGCTTGGGAAATGGGCCTCAGAAGCGCCCGCCTGTCTGACGAGTTCTTTGCGGAGCTCTTCTACAGGGGCCGTATAAAGGAAACCGAAGGCGACACCGCCTTCTCGTTCTCTCGTGACGTGGTGCAGATGGTGGGCTTCGATAAGACGCTGTAGATAGCTGTGCGAGGGCTGCCAGGGAAGATGGATGCGGCGGTGGGTCATGATGTCGTGCACGAGCCAGTAGACGAGGCCGTAAAGTGTCATACCGACGCCGACCCACAACAGCCAACCCCAACCTGAAAGGGTTTGAGCGGCGATCATCAAAGCAATAGCGGCGGTTGCGAATAGAAACGAGAATGCATCATTGGGTTCGACCAGGTTGCGGCGTGGAGCATGATGGCTCTTGTGCCAGCGCCAAGCCCAGCCGTGCATGATGTATTTATGAATAGCCCAGGCAAGAAACTCCATGACTGCGAAGCTCGTCGCGACAAGTGCAACGTTGAACCAGAGCGCCATGCATACCTCCTGTGGTCCGTACGCAAACCAAGGAATTACGCATATGTTCCGTGCCCAGTTTACCGTTACTCGAAGCTAGCTTAACGGCTCGAGGAAAGGCGTTGCCTCATGCCGGTTTGCGGTAGACGTCCTTCGTGGCGATCCGTCCGTTGGCGAATGTATAGCGCTCGACGCCGGCTTCTTCGTGAGGGGCGCCCGTATCCTTGCGCGTGGCGGTGATGCGGAAGGTCATGAAGGTCGCGTCTGGTGCGTGATGGTAGTGGACGTCTTCGAAGCGGATGTTCTCCAGCGTCTGTGAACGCTTCTGGAGCTGATCGGCAATCTCGTCGCGGCCGGTGATGGCTGTGGCTGCGCCAGCTTCATCCAGGGTCATCCATGTGAAATCCGGCGTCACGGCCTCATAGAGCAAGCCGGCATCGCGCTTGAAAAATGCGCGGCCGAACGTCTTGAACAGGGTATCGCGCTCTTCGGCTGTCGGGGTCATGGCTCAGATCCTTGTGCAGCTTGGATGGGGACTTTGACTTGGACTGGAGTGGGGGCCGGGCAGGTTGCGCCCATCAATGAGCCTGACTTTCACGTTCAGGCGCGCGTAATGTAACGCCGCCGTCAACCACGAGGGTCTGACCGGTGATATAGCGCGCGTGCTCAGACAGCAGGAAGCGTACCGCGTTACCGATATCCCATCCGGTGCCCTCGACGCCGAGGATGGAGGCGGACCGGCGTTGGTCGCGCTGGGTTTCGGCCATGCCGTCCTTGACGACCATAGGTGTGTAGACCGGTCCGGGGGCCACGCAATTGACGCGAATGCCTTCCGGGCCGTGATCGATTGCCATCGCACGGGTCAGGCCGATCACGGCGGCCTTGGAGGTCGTGTAGGCGGTCAGCCGGCGGGGGCGCAGGGCGGAGATCGATGAAACGTTGACGATGGCGCCGCCGCCGCCGGATTGGATCATGGCGGGTATGACGTACTTTGACGTGAGGAACATCGCGTCGACATTCACCTCCATGAGCCGCCGCCAGGTTGCCGGATCTTCCTCGACGACGCTGCCCCGGCTTGAAATCCCGACATTGTTGTCGAGGAGATCGAGACGGCCAAAATCGTCCATGGCGCGTTCGGCGATGGCCTTGCAGTCGGCTTCGATGGTGACGTCGGCGGCATGGGCGAGGGCGGTGCCGCCAATGTCGTTGATCATGTCCGCCGTTTTCTGGGCGAGGGGGAGCTCTCGGTCGACAACGAGAACCTTGGCGCCGGCACGCGCGAGCAAGATGGCGGAAGCCCGTCCATTGCCGATGCCGTCGCCGGCCGCACCACCGCCGCTCACGACCGCGACCTTTTCGGTGATGCCGAAATTGTCATGCAACGCGGCTTCGAGCCTGAGATCCCGGCTCGAATCTGATGCATCATCGTCTTGGCGGTTTGTGTCCGGCGTGTCGGTCGTGTCGCTCATGTCGTCCTCCATAGGGTGATCTCGAGCTTACGGTCGACCGGCAGGGGGCGACAAGCGTTGGCCGATCGTACCTGTGATGGGCGGTGGTCAGCGGACTGGTGCGGACTGGCGGCGACGGCTAACGTCATGGAACGCGAGCCCAAGGGACATGGAGGACGACGATGCGTTTGATGATGGTGGATAACGGTAGTGGAGGCGCCCTTGGGGTGGTCGATGGGGATGAGGTCGTGCTTGTCTCTGGTGGCGGCGTGCCGGGTACTCTGATTGAGGTGATAGAGGGTCGGCCGGCGGCTCTTCGGGCCGTCCAAGCCGCCGTCAGCGGCAGTGCTGAGCGGCAGTCGTTGTCCGAAGCAAAGCCCGCCTTGCCGATCGCCCGCCCGCCCAAGATGATTTGCATCGGTCTCAACTATGCGCTGCACGCACGCGAAGGCGGGCACGATATTCCGACCTATCCCTCGA
>CAZWCL010000492.1:0-2828 GCA_964632265.1 uncultured Hyphomicrobiaceae bacterium
CGCCGTAGGACAGGCGGAATAGGCCGCTTTCGGCGTCGATGACGTCGGTCGCTATGCCGCGCCGACGCGCTTCGTCGACGATGATGCGCGCGTAGGGGTTCAGGCCGGCATCACCAGTATCGCCGACGAACAGCTCTTCGTTGATCTGGTTTTTACGTTTGATCGCGAACACCGGCAGGCGGCGGAACCCGAGCTTTTCGTAAAGGGCAATGGCCTGTTCGTTATCGTGCAGGACCGAAAGATCCATGTAAGCGGCGCCTCGTGCCTTGAAGTGCTCGGCAAGGCGGCGGACCAGCGCCTCGCCGAGGCCGGCATGAGGCGCCTGGGGTGAGACGGCCAGGCACCAAAGTGATGAGCCGCATTCGGGATCATCGAACGTGCGCATGTGGTCTACGCCCATTACGGAACCGAGAATTTCGCCCGTCTGGGAATCTTCAGCGACAAGAACGGTAAGGGCGCGGCCATCGCGCCGGGTCCAGAAGAAATCGGGTGGCACAGTGACCATGCCGCGGGCGGCGTAGATCTGGTTGACCGCTTCGGCATCGGCGCTCGTTGTCAGGCGGCGCACGATGAAGGCGGAGCGGCGTGAGCGCGCCGAGCGATAGGTTGCAAGATCGAGCCGGTACGTGTGGGATGGGTCGAGAAAAAGCTCCTGCGGTGCGACCGAAAGCATGACCTGGGGGTCGCGGACGTAGAAGCATATATCACGGCGATCAGGGTGTTCACCACGCAAGGCCTCGGCGAGAGCTTCGCGAGATTCGTAGGTCTGGGCAAAATGGAGCCGGCCCCAGCCGCAATCGATGGAAACGTTTTTCTGGCGTTCGCTGTCGGTTGGGCGCTGGTCCCCCAAATCTTCGTTGTGCTTGCGCTCAAGCCGCTGTTGTTGAGCGAGCCGACGTCGCTGGCGATCTGGCTTTACTGATTGCATCAGGTGACCTCCTGGGCCTGCAACCACATTTCAAGAAGCGCGACCTGCCATAGCTCCGAGCCGCGCAGTTTCGTGATGTGCTCGGCTGGGTTGGCGAATAGCTGGTCGAGGTAACTTGACTGAAACAGCCCGCGTTCGCGTGCCTTCTCGTTGGTGAGGGCGTCGCGGACCATTTCAAGGTAGGGGCCTTCGATGTATTTCAGTGCGGGCACGGGGAAATAGCCCTTTGGCCGGTCGATCACTTCAGGGGGGACGACAAGGCGGGCGGCCTCTTTCAAGACGCCTTTGCCGCCGTGGGCGAGCTTGTGGTCGGAGGGGATGCGGCCGGCGAGTTCGACAAGTTCATGGTCGAGAAAGGGCACGCGTGCTTCGAGGCCCCAGGCCATCGTCATGTTGTCGACGCGCTTGACGGGGTCGTCGACCAGCATGACGTTGGTGTCGAGGCGGAGGGCCTTGTCCACGGCATCGTCAGCACCGGGACGGGCGAAATGTTCGGTGACGTAGGCAATGCTCTCGTCTCGGTCGGCGTGATAGGCGGGCGAAAGCTGTTCGCCGAGGCGGTCATGGGTGCGGTCGAAGAATGCGGCGGCATAATCGCTGACAGCGTCGTTCGAATGTGCGAGGGGCGGATACCAGTGATAGCCGCCGAAGACCTCGTCGGCGCCCTGGCCGGATTGGACGACCTTGATCGTCTTCGCGACTTCGCGGGACAGAAGAAAGAAACCGATGTTGTCGTAAGAGACCATCGGTTCGGACATTGCACGGATGGCGGCGGGAAGGTTTTCGCGCATCTCGTCCGACGGGATCATGATCTTGTGATGGTTGGTATTGTAGTGATCGGCTATCAGGTCGGAATATTTGAATTCGTCGCCAAGTTCGCCGTGGGCGGCCTCGAAGCCGATCGAGTATGTGGCGAGGCCGGTTTGACCTTCTTCGGCGAGCAGGCCGACGATGAGGGAGCTGTCGACGCCACCTGAGAGCAGGACGCCAACGGGCACATCTGCGACCATGCGGCGGCGCACAGCGGTTCTCAGGCTTTCAAGGACAGCGTCGCGCCAATCGTCGAATGACCGCGCCGCTTCTTCCGCGGTCCGCGTGAAATCAGGTGTCCAGTATGTTTGGTCGCGGCTCGAGCCGTCCGCCTCGATGGTCCGGATCGTAGCCGGCGGCAGCTTGCGTACGCCGGCGAGGATGGTGCGCGGCGGCGGCACGACAGCGTGCCAGGTCATGTAGTGGTGCAGGGCGACACGGTCTATCGACGTGTCTACGCCACCCGACGCCAACAGGGCCGGCAGTGATGAAGCAAATCGCAGGCCGCCGTCGACTTCGGCGAAGTAGAGCGGCTTGATGCCGAAGCGATCACGAACGAAATGGGTTCGGCCGCTGTCGCGCTCGTGCAGGGCGAAAGCGAACATGCCCAGGAGGCGCTCAACGCAATCGGGACCCCACTCAGCCCAGGCTTTCAAAATGACTTCGGTGTCGCCGGTGGATGCGAAAGTGTGCCCGCGTTCAATGAGTTCCGCGCGGAGTTGGGGATAGTTATAGATGCAGCCATTAAACGCGATGGTAAGGCCGAGGGCGGTGTCAACAAACGGTTGGTCCGCGGCATCAGAAAGATCGATGATTCGCAGGCGGCGATGGCCGAAGCCGATAGAGCCGCGCAGGACGACACCAGCGCCGTCTGGGCCGCGCGGCGCCATTACATCACACATAGCCTCGATACGCGAAGCCGACGCGACCTGACCATCGAGGCGCAACTCGCCGCATATTCCGCACATATTGGTAGTGGCCTTCTTTCCCGAATTTCTCGTGCGGGCGGGCGCGTAGCGCGTCACCCTGTCTGGGCCCTATGGTTGGAACGCCGTTGTCGCGTTGGCGTTCCGTGTTTCTTGACCTGGGG
>CAZWCL010000493.1:0-2825 GCA_964632265.1 uncultured Hyphomicrobiaceae bacterium
AAAGCGTCTGAATGGCGACATGCACGCCAGCGGTCGTCGCCAACAGAGGCGCCAGCGAAATGACGGCGGGGTCACGATAAATCGCCGCAATCTCGCGGATCTGTTCGCCAAGCGGTTGCGGGGCTTGGCCGTCAGTACCCTTTTCAGGCACCAGCAAAAGGATCGTCAAAGCTGCGACGAATGTCACGCCGGCAAGAATGAGAAACACATCACGCCAGCCGAACATCGCGGCGGCTTCCTGGATCGGCCGGGTCGCGACCAGCAGTCCGACCGCCCCTGCCGACATCACGAACGAGTTGGCCAGCGCGCGGCGCGGTTCGGAAACCCATATGACGACCGCTTTAAAGCCGGCCATCAGTCCGCCGGCGACGCCCATGCCGATCAGGGCGCGGGCGACTGTCAGGCTCAGCGCGTCGTTGCCGACGGAAAAGATCGTTGCACCGGCTGCGGCAATCGTCAGCATCACGGCCTGGACCCGACGCGGCCCGTAGCGGTCTAGCATGACGCCGAGGGGCAACTGAAAGAGCGCGAACGCGCCGAGATAGGCGGCGGTCATGAAACCCAGTTCGCTGGGACTGAGGCCGATATCGCGCACCAGGTCACTCTCGACCACGGCGTTCACCGCGCGGAAGAGATACGACATGAAATAGCCGAGCGCGAATGGGCCGAGCGCGAGCACCACGAGGCCAAGACCGTGCTTCTTTTCCTGCTGGATGGGGCCGGTCTGGCTTGGCGCCGCACGGGCTTGGTCGGGCTCGCCTGCAAGGCTCACGGCGCGTTCTCCCTCGTGCTCAACGTCATAGATCTACCAGCCAATAACGGTCCGCATCCGCCGTCGCTTGCAGCGAACGCCTAAATGACACGCCCGGGCGGCCAGCGTATGGCGGTCCGAACAACGATCAGGCAGCCGATGACTTCGCCGGCCGAGTGAACTGGGCGATGGCCAGCGGGCTCTCACCCATCCCGACCGGCTCGTTCGCCTGGCCGCCATCATTCAGCGGCCTGTGGCGCCGGCGATGCGTCATCGCCATGGGTCATACCGAGCGCGCGGCGCGCCTCACCGCGCAATTGGTCGAGCACATGGAGTTCACCGCCGCGTTCGACATGCCAGAACGTCCAACCGTTGCAGGCCGTCTTGCCCTGTATCTCTGCCCCAAGGCGATGGATCGATCCCTGCCGCTCGCCGACCGCGATCGAACCGTCCGCGCGCACTTCAGCCTGAAAGCGCCGCCCCGCGTCAACCAAACGCGTTCCCGGCGAGACCAGACCCAATTCCACAACAGCACCGAAAGGAACGCGCGGCTCGGCACGTTTCGACGGCGTCACGTCGACGGTGCCGGCTGGCAGGGCTGTGACTTTTTCGATCCGCATCTCGGCATGGGCGGCGTAAATTGGATCGCGCTCGATGCCGATCCATCCGCGCCCGAGACGTTTTGCGACGGCACCAGTCGTGCCGGTTCCAAAGAACGGGTCGAGCACAACGTCGCCGCGCCGGCTCGTCGCCAACAAAATGCGATGGAGCAAAGCTTCCGGCTTTTGCGTCGGATGCGCCTTACGGCCTGTCTCATCGCGTAAGCGCTCGGGGCCTGCGCACACCGGAAACAACCAATCCGACCGCATTTGCAGGTCATCGTTGCCCGCTTTCATCGCATCATAGTTGTAGGTGACGCGCGAAGCCTGGCTCCGGCCGGCCCAGATCAGCGTCTCGTGGGCGTTGGTGAAGCGGCGGCCGCGGAAATTCGGCATCGGGTTGGTCTTGCGCCAGATGATGTCGTTGTGCACCCAGAAGCCTTGATCCTGCAGCGCGACGCCCAAACGGAAAACGTTGTGATACGACCCGATCACCCAGATCGCACCGTTGGGTTTCAGCAAACGATGACACTCGCTGATCCAGGCACGCGAGAAGGCGTCGTAGTCGGAAAAGTCGCGAAACTTGTCCCAGGCCTGATCGACACCGTCGACGCGGGTGTTGTTGGGTCGCAGCAGATCGCCATCGAGTTGCAAGTTGTAGGGGGGATCAGCGAAGATCAGATCGATGCTTGCATCCGGCAGCTTGCGCATCTGCTCGATGCAGCAGCCAAGTAATATTTCGCCGACTGGCAGCGCGGCTTGCGCCACCGGCAGCCGACCGCGCCGCGGCTTAGCCGGACCAACGCCGGCCTTGTGAGGTTTCGCCTTGGCCTTATCGGGTTTGATGGTCCCGACTTTGGTGACTGGTGCCGAACTGGCTTTTCCGGAGCTGGCTTTGGACGATTTGGCTTTGGCGGGGCGGGCCTTGGTCCCTCTGCTTTTCGCCGCCTTGGCGCGGACTGATCTCGTCTCGCTGGTTTCGTGCTCAGGCCGTTGGCATGCAGCTTCTGTCGGCGCCTTGCTCTTTGGTGATGCGGGGGGCAGCACTTCCGTGGAGCGCGCGACGGAGGCGGTGGCTTGAGCGCCAGCCGTTGTCTTCGTTCGCAGCCGCCCTGCAGCTTTGCCAGTCGTCTTCTTGGTTATTCTTGCAGCCGCCATCTACGCGTCTCACTAACTCACGTAACAAAAGGAAACTTCTGGAAACGTGCGCTCCTCAGTCGAGCGCTCCGTCTGTTGCCACCATCCTTAACAAAACCTGACCGGCAACGGGTTAACAGTGTTGACCTTGCAACCGCCGTCATTCACCGCAGCCTAAACCTCGCTCACCCATGGCCGCCGCTGCGACGCACGATCACAGCCTGAACCGGTGCAAAAGACCGGCGATGCAACGGTGAGGCCCCCAGCGAGGCCAGGGCCGCGCTATGTTCGGCTGTGCCATAGCCCTTATGGCGCGCAAAACCATAGCCCGGATAAAG
>CAZWCL010000494.1:0-2824 GCA_964632265.1 uncultured Hyphomicrobiaceae bacterium
CTTTATGGCGCACGCCCTAGACGCGGCGATGGCGCTCGAGGCTGGTCTCATCGACGTGGCGGTTATCGCATACGGGTCGAACCACCGCACCGCCGGTAGAGTAAAATCGATCTCCGAGCCGCCGCCGTTCGAGACTGTCTATGGGCCGCGTAACCCGATAACTTCTTATGCGCTGGCGACGTCGCGCTATATGCACCAATACGGCTGTACGCGTGACCAGCTCTCGGCTGTCGCGGTCTCGGCGCGCGAGTGGGCGAAGTTGAATCCAGAAGCTTTCGCGCGAGGTGACCTGACGCTCGAAGACGTCGCCAACGCGCGGATGATTTCCGATCCCCTCACCAAGCTCGACTGCTGCCTCGTCACAGATGGTGCAGCAGCAATCGTGATGACGCGCGCAGATCAGGCAAAGGACGGGCCGAACACGCCGATCCATCTGCTCGGCTGCGCGATGGAACATCATCACAGGATGATATCCGGCATGCCGGACCTCACCGTCACTGCGACTGCCAAGAGCGGCCCGCGGGCGTTTGAGATGGCTGGCTACAAGCCGACGGACATGGACACGGTCCAAGTCTATGACGCGTTCACGATCAACACGATCCTGTTCCTGGAGGATCTCGGTTATTGCGCCAAAGGCGAAGGCAAGGATTTCGTCTCGGGCGGGCGGATCGCACCAGGCGGCGAGTTGCCAGTCAACACCAACGGTGGCGGTCTTTCCTGCGTTCATCCCGGCATGTATGGGCTGTTCGTCATGATCGAGGGCATCCGTCAGGCGCGCGGCGATTGTGGCGATCGTCAGGTTGGAGGCGCCAAACTGAGCGTTGCGCATGGCAACGGCGGCGTGCTGTCGAGCCAGGTCACCAGCGTATGGGGGGCGCCCGAGACTTTATAACGTAAGCATGTCGCTGCGGTGGTTTGCGCTCACGGAGCGTGCCGGCGAGAGAACTCGCCTGCGCCTTCGCAGGGGCGCGGCACCGTCGTAGACGGCGTGCGCTGGTATTGCTTTTTAGGCGTCTCCAACCTGGCCGGAAAAGCACTAGATGTGGTGCCGACCTTGGTGGAAGAGCTTTTGCGATTTCACCAGGGCCTGTAGTCCCGCTCTACACTATTGGAGTAGATCATTTTTTTTCCGGTTTAGCCTGCGACGGCCCCGGTTACGAACGGTCTGCAACTCAACCGGAAATGATCTAGTGGCAGATCATGATCATAGCGGACACGGCCATGTGCACGGCTCCGGCAACGAGCGCGCTGTCGGTATCGCCGCACTACTGACCGGAGCCTTCATGATTGCCGAGGTCATCGGTGGTCTGGTCTCAGGTTCGCTCGCACTCCTGGCGGATGCCGGGCACATGCTGACGGATTTCGCATCGCTCACGCTCGCCTGGTTCGCCTTCCGTCTCGCTCGACGCCCTGCGGACTGGAAACGCACGTATGGCTTTGACCGCTTCTCTGTTCTGGCCGCCTTCGTCAACGGCCTATCGCTGTTTTTGATCGCGGGATGGATCATGGTCGAGGCCGCTCAACGGCTGCAAGACCCGCAGCCGGTACTTGGCAGCCTCATGATCTGGGTCGCGGTGGCAGGTCTGGTCGTCAACATCCTGGCGTTCTGGGTGCTCTCGCGTGGGGATGGGGAAAATCTCAACGTGCGCGCCGCAGCTCTGCACGTTGCCGGAGACCTGCTCGGTTCGGTGGCCGCCTTAGCCGCGTCGGTCGTCATCATCGTTTGGAATTGGACGCCGATCGATCCGATCCTGTCGGTGCTGGTGGCGTTGATCATTCTCAGATCTGCATGGGTCGTAGTGCGCCAAAGCGCTCATATCTTGCTGGAAGGTGCGCCTTCGGGTTTCGATCGGCGGCGTGTGCGCGAGGCCATAGTCGGCGCTGTCCCCGGCGTCGTGGATGTCCACCATGTGCACGCGTGGTCAATCACGGAGGAACGGCCGATGGCTACTCTCGAGGTCACAGTTTCCGAGGGGGCTGATGATCAGGCCGTCAAAAGCGCGGTCAAACAAATCTTCGATACGGAATTCGACGTAACGCACACGACAGTCGAAATCAGCCGCGACCATCATCCGGAGACGAGTGACGGCGCTTCATGAACTGTGCCTCGACTTCGATGGCCGCGCTTGAAATCGTGGTCGTCGCCGGCAACGACATTGCATCGCCGGCGATACGATGACCACTCAGCGGTCACATATCGAGTTGGTAGCTGTGCGGCACCCAACGGAATGCGTCGCCCTCTGTCTCGACATAGCCGATTGCAGGAAACGGCATGTGATAGCCGGTTGCGGCAACTTTGTCGGCTGCGACCATGCCAAGAACTTCCTTGCGCGATGCAATCGCGGCGTCCTTGTCCATGTCGAAGACGACATGCCACTCAGGCTTCTGCAATGAAGCGACGTAGTGGTTGCAGGCATCCGCCCACAACACCAGCCGCGTGTTGTCGGACTCGATGTTGAAGGCCATGTGGCCCGGGGTGTGGCCGAACGCTTCGACAGCGGTGATACCCGTCACAACATCGTTGCCACCCTTGATGAAGGTGAACTTTTCGGACAGCGGAACGACATTGTCGTTGACGAACTTCAAACGGCCCTGGATGCCCTTGTCGCTTGAGTTCTGGATCTTGTCAGACGTCCAGAAATTATGCTCAGCCTCGCCGGCAACGTAGCGCGCGTTCGGGAACGTCGCCTTGCCGCCACTCATCAGACCACCGACGTGATCAGGGTGGTAGTGCGTTATCACAACAATATCGATCTGATCCGGCGTATAGCCCGCGGCCTCGATCGACTTCGCCAGATGCCCGCGTGTTTCGCCGCGACCGTCG
>CAZWCL010000495.1:0-2819 GCA_964632265.1 uncultured Hyphomicrobiaceae bacterium
AGGCGGCCGGACCGCAGGCCGCGAAGCCGGCCGGATATGACGCCGGCGAAACATCCGACGACGCCGGAGAGCGCACGCACGACGCCTACTTCCGCAAGCCGTTTGTCGAACTGGAGCTTAGTCGGGTCAACCTCGACCAGCGCATTGGCGCCACGAAGGTCGCTCGCTCGGTCATCTTCGTGCCACCCTCAATGCCGGCCATGAACCTGCTTCTCAGGATGCAGTCGACACGTAAGCATATGGCTCTCGTCGTCGATGAATATGGTGGTACGGACGGGCTGGTTACAATCGAAGACCTCATAGAACAGATCGTTGGCCAGATCGAAGACGAGCACGATGAAGACGAAGCATCCCACATCTCGGTCGATCCCCAGCTTGGCATTATAGCGGCTGCGCGCACTCCAATTGCGGAGCTTGAAGAACATCTCGACCTGGAGCTGGCGCTCGACGAAGACGACGATATCGACACGATCGGTGGTGTTGTTTTCACACTCGCTGGCCGGGTTCCAGTACGTGGGGAAATCGTCCGACATCCGGCCGGAGTCGAATTCGAAGTGCTCGACGCAGACCCGCGGCGCGTGAGACGCCTCAAGGTCAGTCGTTCGCAGACGGCGGTATCTGAGACTGCCAACAAACACCATAGCTCTGAAGAAGCGTCATACGGCCGCGAGGCAGGCGATTGAGAGTTAAAGAGGTTGGCGCCCGGGTCGTGGCCACGATCGATCGGCTACGGAACATGGCGGCCGACCGATCGCCTATCCGTTCATTCATTCAGCTATTTCTGGCCGGCGCCTTATCGACGCTGGCTATGGCGCCGGCGCATTTCTGGCTGATCTTGCTCGTCTCGCTGCCCGTGCTGCTATGGTCTTTAGAGCCCCATGCTCACGCTACACTTCGACAGCGGATCTTCGCCGGATTATACCGCGGCTGGGCGTTCGGCTTTGGCTATCATCTGGCGGGGCTCTATTGGATCGGCGGATCTTTTCTTGTACAGGCTGAGCGGTTCGCCTTGCTCATGCCGTTTGCGATCGCGCTCCTTACCGCCGCGCTCGGGTTATTCATGGCAGGCGCCATGGCGGCTTACTTGGCTGTTCGGCCGCGTCTGGCCGGCCCGTTATGTCGCCTGGTGGCTTTCGCGCTCCTTATTGCCGTATCGGAATGGCTTCGCGGGCACATCCTGACGGGGTTTCCTTGGAACGTCTTCGGCTACGCTCTGACGATGCCACTGGCGCTGATGCAAACAAGCGGGCTCGTTGGCATCTATGTGCTCTCCGGCCTAACAGTTCTTATACTCTCGGCACCACTGGTTCTGATCTGCGACGGTCCTCCGCGCTGGCGGTCGATTCTTGCGCTGAGCATCTTACCGCTCAGCTGCTCGTTCATCTACGGAAGCCTCCGGCTTGCATCGACGCCGACCCAGTTTGTCGATTATGTTTCTCTCAGGCTTGTCCAGCCGTCTTTCTCACAGGCCGACAAGTTCGTCGTCGAGAAACGCGGCGAGATTTTCAGGCGTCATCTCGATATGTCGCGCAACGCAACGCTCTCTCCTGACGCGCTGGTGGTCCGACCACAGAACGCTGACGCACGACCCGACGATACGCCAACTCACGTGATCTGGCCTGAAGCGGCGATGCCGTTTTTCCTGCGCCGGGAACCCGCCGCACTCGCAGCGTTCCGGGACACTCTTTCGCCGTCGACGGTGGTAATTGCCGGCACGTACCGGGCCAGCGTCCCCCCGGGAACGCCGACTTCTTCAGCCGGCAACTATGACGTTTTCAACTCGGCCATGGTCATCGACGGCGCCGGGGAGATTCTTGCGAGCTATGACAAGCTGCATCTCGTACCGTTCGGTGAATATCTGCCCGCGCAATCCCTGCTCACTGCATTGGGCTTTGAAAACCTGACCCGGGCAAAGGGTGGTCTCGCGGCTGGCCAGCCGCCCCGGCGCAATATCGAAATCACGGGTCTCCCTCCCGCCGTGATCCTGATCTGCTATGAGGCAAGTTTTCCCGGCGCGGCTGCACAGCGCTCGAAGCGGCCGGGCGTTCTGATCAATCTGACCAACGATGCATGGTTCGGTGAAACATCGGGTCCCTACCAACACCTCCATCAGACCCGTGTTCGTGCGGTGGAACAGGGCCTACCGATGGTGCGCAGTGCCAACAACGGCATCTCAGCGATAATCGATCCGGCCGGGCGTATGATCGCAGAACTGCCGCTCAACGCCGTCGGCGTGATCGACAGCCGGCTACCGGCTGTCACTGATCCGCCACCCTATGCGCGCTGGCCCGGTGCAATCGAGTTGACGGCTCTCATCGCCGCGCTGATGTCGACGATCGGCCTTGCGGTTCGCGAATGGCCCGGCCATTCACGGCCGGAGACGCGCCGACGAACCTCAACGACATCACATTAGCAACTGGTCGTGTGACAAGGGGGCCACGAGAAAAACTATTGCGATACCGGCGAGCCACACTATTAGTCCGTACATATACTATCATTGCCATTCGTTCTGCAATCGGTCGCGCGTGTCTCGACCACGGCACTGAACAACGTTATCAGACGTGGCGTGGTCAATAGGTGAGCATCGCCCTCTACCTTCCCCCGTGGCGACATGGAAAATCAAGAATATGACAGCAGCTCAAACTTCGGGAATTGAGACTTCGAACCCACGGAAATCGAATCCTGTCGACGTCCACGTCGGTGGCCGCGTCCGGCTCAGACGGATGCTGCTTGGCATGAGCCAAGAGAAGCTCGGCGAAAGTCTCGGCCTCACCTTCCAGCAGGTACTCGCCATTAACGTAAACGGTTCGGGTCATGTC
>CAZWCL010000496.1:0-2022 GCA_964632265.1 uncultured Hyphomicrobiaceae bacterium
GAGGTTCGCGACAACGCCTTTTGCCCACTTTTCGGCAGCCTCTTCGCCTTTGGCTGCGACCATTGAGGCAACCAGAGCCCGGTTATAGACGTGGCTGCCAGGGCGCGAACAAATGCGGCCCTTCCACCGCGGATCGGCGAGATCTTCGTACCGCGCCAGCTTGTCGGCGTCATCGGCGGATTTGGAAACGGCGAGAACGCGGGCACGAAGCGAAAGCGCGAACCAGCTGTTGTCAGGCGCGCGCAACTCGGCCGGGATATTTTGTTTCAGCATCTTGGAGTCGACGGGCGCTAGCAGACCCTTGTCCGCGTAAACGGAGAGGCGGGCAATATCGACGGTGAGGACGACATCGGCGGGACTGTTTTCGCCCTCTGCCTCAAGTCTCTGGGCGAGGCCTTTCGAGGCGTAGACGACGTTGATCTTGGTCCCTGTCTTTTTCTCGTAGGCGTCGAGGAACGGTTTGATGAGGAATGGCTGGCGATGAGAATACAGGTTGAGATCGGCGGCGGAGGCGGGCGCGACGGTTGCGACTGTTGCGGCCAGAGCCAATGCCAGGGCGCCGCAAGTGCGTGCAGGACGATGAGTGCTTTTCATGATGATCAGGTTCCTTCGGCCGGATTGTAAACGAGGACCGGCAAAAGCTTGCATTTCGTGTGATTTGACGTTTACGGCGCCAATGTATGGCGCCCGGTATCAGGCAAGTCAACAAAAAAATGTTATTTTTCAATAGGTTAGAATTATTCTAAGAGGCGTTCTAAGGTAACCTCCGTGGGACGGCAAACAGGCACCCGGTTGTGACTTTCCGGGCCGGTCGCGGAAATCCAATTGATTAGTCGGAGAAGCCGTGGAAGCCTTGGTGCCGGAAAACACGAAATACTGCCGTCGTATCATGAGGTTGTTGATGAACGATCTGCCGCTTTCGCGCTTCAAAGTCCTTGATCTTACCGCGCATCGCGCGGGGCCCACCGCAGTTCGCCAGTTGGCGGACTGGGGGGCGGATGTCATCAAAATAGAGCGCCCCGTCGCCGCCGACAGCCGCGATAGTATGGGTGGCAAGATTAGAGGACCCGACTATCAGAATCTGCACCGTAACAAGCGTAGCCTGACACTGGACCTCAAGAGCGAGGACGGCAGGGCAATCCTCTTCAAGCTCGCTGAAACGGCCGATGTCGTTGTCGAGAATTACCGCTCCGATGTGAAAACTCGTCTCGGCATCGATTATGAGGCGATGTCGCGGGTCAATCCGCGGATTGTCTATGGCAGCATTTCCGGGTTCGGCCAGAGCGGCCCCGATGCCAAGCGACCGGGTGTCGATCAGATCGCACAAGGCATGGGAGGGCTGATGTCGATAACCGGGCTGCCCGGTCAGGGGCCGGTTCGCGTGGGCATAGCAATTGCCGATTTGACGTCGGGGATGTTTCTTGCCCAGGCTATTATGATGGCGCTGCTTCAGCGCGAGACCACGGGCAAGGGGCAGTGGGTCCACACATCCTTGCTCGAAGCCATGATCTTCATGCTCGACTTTCAGGCAGCGCGCTGGACGATGCAGGGCGAGGTGCCGGGGCAGGCCGGCAACAACCATCCGACGGCCGTGCCGACCGGCGTCTATCCGACGGCCGATGGGTATATTAATATCGCAGCCGCCGGCGACAATCTCTATGAGCGTTGCTTGAAAGCCCTTGGCCGCTCTGAGCTCGCTGAAGATCCGGATTACGCCACGCCCGCCGCGCGCTCGAAGAATCGCGATGCACTGAACGAAAAGCTCGCGGCGGTGACGCGGACGAAAACCTCTGCGGAATGGATCGACATCATGACTGTGGCGGGGGTGCCGAGCGGCCCGATCAATACGATCGACAAGACATTCGCCGAGCCGCAGGTCCAGCACCTCGGCATTGCGACGAAAGTCTGTCATGGCGAGCTTGGTGAGTTCGACGTCGTCGGGCAGCCGATCAACATGTCGGACAGCGAACGCGCCACGCAACTATCACCGGCACCGGACCCCGGCGAGCACACGGACGAGAT
>CAZWCL010000496.1:2032-2818 GCA_964632265.1 uncultured Hyphomicrobiaceae bacterium
ATCCTTGCCTCGATCGGCTATGATTCAGCCGCAATCGACGCTTTGCGCAAGGCCGGCCGGGTCTAAACCCGGCGGCGCGCCGCAGCTGGTGCGTCCAGGCGCCGCCACGCTTTGAAGTTGGTACGGTTATTATGCCGTCGACGCGGGACGTTGGCACCAAGCGCGTGTCACCGGCGGTCGCAAAAACGTCAAATCCAAACTTGCACCGAGGTAGACGATAAGATGATTACAGGCGGAGACGTTGAGGGCATGTCCGAGGTGGAGCAAACCGTTGCGGCAGTGGCGGATCAGTCCGAGATCCTGACCACGCCATGCGGCGATGGCGAGCTGGTCTGGCGCCGCTGGGGGGCGGGGCCACCGCTGATCTTCGCGCACGGTGGTTCCGGGTCCTGGACGCACTGGATCAGAAACATTCCGGTGCTGGCCCGGACCCATACGGTCTATAGCGTTGACATGCCGGGCCTTGGGCGATCCGACATGCCGCTTGAACCTTATACCGCCGAGCATTGCGGCCAGATCGTCGCTGATGGCGTGCGCACGTTGTTGGCAGATGATCAACAGCCGACGTTTGTCGCGTTTTCCTTTGGTGCCCATGTCTCGACGTTTGCTATCGCGGAACTCGGCGAACGGGTCGCGCAATTCGTCATCGTTGGCTGTTCCGCGCTGGGGCTGCCGTACCACGGCCTCAAGTTTGTCAAAGAGGAGCCGGGGATGAGTGCCGCCGAGGTCAATGACGTCTACCGCACCAATCTGCATCGGCTGATGTTTGCCGATGAAGCCAACATC
>CAZWCL010000497.1:0-2807 GCA_964632265.1 uncultured Hyphomicrobiaceae bacterium
TTTGGATGTCACAGACCAGCGCTCTACTGCGCGCTTTGATGGCGGCGTATCGGCGCGTCAAGGCGATCTCACGCTCAAGGCGCCGGTGCTGACAGCGCATTACCGGGGACGGCTGGGGCTGGCTCAAGGCGCGAGCGGCAGGCGCGAAGGAGAGGCGGTGAAGATCGAGAAAATCCAGGCGCAAGGCGCTGTCGAGGTGACGTCACGTGATGATACGCGGGCGAACGGTGAACGCGCGACGTTTGATATGGTCAAAAACATTGTTACGCTTTCGGGCAATGTGGTTGTCAAGCGCGGGCGCCAGATCGTGCGGGGGGACCGGCTGATAATTGATCTCAAGACGGGGCTCAGCCGCATGAAGAACGCCGCGCCCGACCGTAATGCCAAAAAGCCGCTGACGTTCGGGGCTGCGCCAAAGATCACCGCTAATCCAAAAAGGCGCGATTGCGGCGGACAAATGTGTGCCGTGTTCTACCCGCAGGACGCGCAACGGGAGGGGACGGCCGGCAAGCGGGCGCAGAAGCCGAGTCGTGGCGGCCCGGCGCGGCGACGCCGTCCAAGCGTCGATCAGGGATGGTCAACCTCGACCAGTGGATCGTCGACGAATTAATGAATGAGCGAAATGGGCAGGCGTGGTGCCCATCTCCAGGCACGCGAGGGCCAGGGACGCAGGGGCCAGGGACGCGGGGGCCAGGGACGCGGGGGCCAGGGTTGTAGTGTCCGGACGGTGGTGTCTGGACGCCGCGAGAAACGTTATAACTCGGCGCGAGAGCGTTGAAATGCTATCATTCCGACAGACCCATAAAAGCGGAGCCACCTATGGCGCAATCTGAGCTCAAGACCGTTACACTCGATCTGCCGGCCTCGACGGAGGCGCTCGCAGAACTCGAGCTTGGGACGGTCGTCTATTTGAACGGCCGCGTGTTCACCGCACGCGAAGGCGTCTACAAACGCGCGGTGGAAGAACATCATGAGCTGCCGGCTGATCTTGGTACCGCGAATTTTCACTGCTCGCCGGCTGCTGCAATCGAGGATGATGGGACGCTGAACGTCGGCGCCGTGACCGCAACGGCCTCGTTCCGGTTTGCGAAATGGCTCGAGGGCTGGTTCAAGCTTTCCGGGTGCAATGTCATCATCGGCAAGGGGGGCATGTCGAGCGACATCTACCGGCAATCGTTCGTTCCAAACAATGCGATCTATCTGACGACGGTCGGATACGGCACCGGGGCGCTACTCGGGCGGGGAATCGAACGTGTGGTCGCTGCGCACTGGGCGGACGAGCTTGGGCTTGCGCAGGCAATCTGGGTGCTCGACTGCAAGAAATTCGGTCCCTTCCTGGTGGAAAGCGATCTTGAGGGCAATTCACTATTCGAGCGCGAGAACGAAAAGATCGCGGGCACGATCGATAAGCTGTATGAGGGCACGCGGCCGGCGACGCTGCGCCGGTTCGGTGAGACTGACAACAAGACTGACGAGGTGATCTGAATGACAAAAGCGGACGGAAACGGAGCGGCAGACTTCGATCTCAAGAGCCGGTCGACTTATACGCATTGGACCGACCACACGATCCGCTACAATGACCTCGACGTGCTCGGACATGTCAACAATGCGGTCTACTCGACGTTCTTCGAGGCTGGGCGCACCATGTTCATGGAAGAGATGGCGCAAGAGATGACCGGCAACGGTCGCAACATCGACTTCGTACTCGCGCGGGTCACAATCGATTTCCTCAAAGAGCTGCGCTATCCCGGCAGCGTCGACATCGGGTCGCGTGTCTATCGGATCGGCACCAAGTCGATGAGTTTCGTCAATGGTGTTTTCCGCCATGACACGGATGAGTGCGTGGCGACCTGCGAAGCGGTGCTGGTGTTCTTCGATCTCGACGAGCGGGCGTCGTGCGAGCCGCCAGCAAAGGTGCGGGCGTTTCTCGAGGCAAATTTACGCGGGGAGTGAGGGGTGATCCCCGAAAGCCGACATCGGTTGCACCGACGTTGACGCGATCAGATGGTTGGCCGCTCATGTCCGCAGCTGAAGGACGATCAGCCGAAGATCAGGCGAGCGGAACGGGAGACAACATAAGGCGCCAGTCCATCATCAGATGGTCGCCATAAGGTTGGACGTATGCAATCGTTTCGAGCGACAAATACGCAGACTGAGCATCAGATTTTTCCGTCAACCCCGCGGTCGCAGAAGCGATCGCCGTAAGCACATGACAACAGCGCAATTTTTTTGCCGTGCCAGCCTTTTAATATTGGCGGCGATGCTCGCAGGCGCAAATCCTGCGTTTGCCGACAAGCACGAGCCCTCTCTTTGTTAAGGACACCGAGTTCCCGGCCAATACGGGCGCATTCGTCTAATCGGTCTGACTTCACTTCGCACTGCATGACCGTTCTACAACTTGTGATTGAAGAACAATTTTACAACTCGGGCGCAGACCGGGGACAATGCTGCCAAGTGGTCCGATCGAAAGCTCGAGAGGCCAGAGATGACGGACGCCCTCAGGTTGCTTGCGATCGCTGCTGCTTTTCGAACTCAACCGGGCCGAGCTGGAGCATGTTCAGGTTCTGGCACCCGTTCACGCAGCCGGAATATCGAAGCCTGCCGCCGTCGCGTCGGCATAGAACGCCTTCACCGTGTCGAGCGAGTTCTGGACAGGGTCCTTGCCGAGACCGCCGAGTTTCGAGATGACGCCGTCGGGTGCCGTTATGATGTGGCAGCCTATACGGTCGGCCTGGATGACGTTGAAGACTTCGCGCGTGCTGGCCCAGAGGAGTTCGGCCTTGGGCTTGGCGCTCACGGCTTCGACC
>CAZWCL010000498.1:0-2801 GCA_964632265.1 uncultured Hyphomicrobiaceae bacterium
CGATCAATAGGCGCAGATCCCGTGCCAACGTTTGCGGATTGCAAGAAACGGCCACGACCGTTGGGACAGTCGATCGCGCAAGAGCCGCCGCCTGCGCCGGGGCCCCGCTGCGCGGCGGATCGAACACCACCGCATCAAAGTCTCGCAATTCACCGCGCGACAACGGTTCACGAAAGAGATCACGCCTGCGCGCCGTAACCGGCTTCAACCCTTGCGTCGTGCGCGCCGCACCGGCAAGCGCTCCGACGGCATCACTATTGCTGTCGAACGCATCGACACGGGCCCGTTCCGCAAGCGGAAGCGTAAAAGCCCCGACGCCGCAAAACAGATCGGCCACACGCTTGGCCCGGTGTACGGATTTCACCACCACCAGCGCCATTGCCCGCTCAGCCTCCGCAACCGCCTGAACGAACAAGCTGCCCGGTACATCGACATCCCCCTTCCCGATCCGGATGACCGGTCGCGACTTTTGAAAGATCTCCTGGCCGTCGATTGAAAGGCGCAGGATGCCACCTTCTTCAGCGATCGCCGCCGCCGCTCGACGCGATGCCGCTCCCAGATCCGCCGGCGTATGCGACAGCGTCAAAGCGACGTCGCAACCATTATCGGCCGCAAGAACATAAGCACGCGCTTCACCCCCGAGCATTGCACCGCCTTCAACCACGACGGCACCAACAAGAGCGCGGATGGTCGCCAGGAGGTTGACGATCCGGTCGTCGGCGATGGGACATTCGTCAATGTCCACCAATTCATGAGATCGAGCCGCGCGAAAGCCCAGCGCGATATTTTGGCCCCGCCGCTCAATGCCAAGCGTCACCCGCCGCCGCGTCTGAAGCGGCGCACACCACACCGCCGCCGGATCGATCGCCTGGTCAATGGCCTTGGCGGCGAGCGCCTCCTGGACCATACCAGCCTTCCAGCGCCTATAGGCATCGCCCGGCATATGTTGCCCAATACAGCCGCCGCAACGTTCAAAATGCCGGCAAGGCGGCGCCTGCCGGTCGGCCACCGCCGCGAGGCAGCGGTAGCCGCCATTCACATCGCGCACCCATGTTTCACCGGGCAACGCGCGCGGCACATAGTGCACTTCGCCGTTCGCCCGGGCGATGCCATCGCCGCGCGCCCCGATAGCGCTTATCTTAATTTGTGGCGCGGGCGTGTCAGGCATTACGGCGCGCCCCGATCAGATATTCCGAATTGCCCGATCCACCAGCAATCGGTGACGGCATCACGCCGTCGACAACCCATCCCGACTGGCTTTGCAGCCACTCTCTCACGCGATCGACAGCAAGCGTCTTCACGGCCGGATCGCGCACGACGCCATCACGTCCGACGAACTCCGGTCCCACTTCGAATTGGGGTTTGATGAGGGCAATCGCCCATCCCCTGCGCGCAACGAGCATCAACGGCTGCGGAAGTGCCTTGGCAAGCGAAATAAAGCTGACATCGCAGACAAGCGCATCAATTGGCGCTGCAATTTCTTCACCCTTGAGTTTGCGCGCATCAGTGCCGTCCAGATTGTGCACCCGTCGGTCCTCAGCGAGCGACCCGGCAAGTTGCCCGCGCCCGACATCGACCGCGAAAACCTCGCGCGCGCCGTTCTTGAGCAGGATTTCAGTAAAACCACCGGTCGAAGCACCGATGTCGACAATGCGTCGCCCAGCGCAATCGTAGCCGAACGAGCGCAACGCCGCGACCAGCTTCTCCGCGCCGCGCGACACGTACCGCGGCGCCTCGGCGCTCAGCGAGACATCATTATTATCAGTAATGGACCGGCTCGCCTTCACCTCGATGATCCCGTCGACCAACACAAAGCCCCGGCGCACAAGATCACGGCCGCTGGCCCGGCTACGCACCAACCCGCGGTCAACGAGCACGCTATCGAGACGTGTTCGCGGTATGGCTCCACGAACATCCATCACCGCTGACCGCTCAATGGCGCTGCAAGATATCTGCCCATCTCACGCGCGGTGAACGCCATCGATCACAACGTCCTTACCGAGTGCCGACAACGCCTTTGCGACGATCCCATTGCAATCGACCCCGGCCTGTTCGTACATTTTCTCAGGCTTGTCCTGATCGATGAAACGGTCCGGCAGCACGAGTGTGCGCACTTTGAGCCCCCGGTCGAGCAAGCCGTCGTCCGCGAGAAACTGCAGGACGTGACTACCGAACCCGCCAATCGCCCCTTCTTCTACCGTGACCAACACCTCGTGGTTTCTTGCCAAGTCGCGCACAAGATCGGTATCGATCGGTTTGGCGAAGCGCGCATCGGCGACGCTTGTGGAAAGTCCCATCGAGCCCAACATCTCGGCCGCCGCCTCCGCCTCCTGCAAACGCGTGCCAAGTGAAAGTATGGCGATCGAAGACCCTTCACGGATCATGCGGCCTTTTCCGATCTCCAGCGCCTCGCCAACCTCTGGCATATCGACCCCGACCCCTTCGCCCCGCGGGTAGCGAAACGCACTGGGGCGATCATCGATAACGGCAGCCGTCGCCACCATGTGACGCAGCTCCGCTTCATCCGCCGCCGCCATGACGACGAAATTAGGCAGACACGACAGATACGTCACGTCGAACGAGCCGGCATGCGTGGGCCCGTCCGCGCCAACAAGTCCCGCCCGGTCGATGGCGAAACGCACCGGCAGCTTCTGGATCGCAACATCATGGACGACCTGATCGTAGGCGCGCTGCAGGAACGTCGAGTAGATCGCCGCGAACGGCTTGTAACCTTCCGTCGCAAGGCCGGCTGCAAAGGTAACACCGTGTTGCTCGGCAATCCCGACATCGAAGGTCCGCTC
>CAZWCL010000499.1:0-562 GCA_964632265.1 uncultured Hyphomicrobiaceae bacterium
CGGCCTCGGTCGCGCGCGGCTCGGCGAATACGATCTCGAGGGCGGCGTAGGGGTTGGGGGAGAGGTTGAGTGCCAGGGTGGTGAGGGCCCCGGCGAGCGTTGAAATGGCGAGGCCCGCCAGAATGAGGGTGATGGTCCCTGTCCGGGCACCGGCCAGGGTGTGAATGAAGGCGACGGCCATGAGGGCGCCGGTCATGGCGAGGATCGGCAGGGCGATCGGCAGACGGTCGGCGAGGCCGGTATAGATGGCGACGACGGCGCCCAGTGCCGCGGCTGAACTGATGCCGAGGATGCCTGGGTCGGCGAGGGGGTTGCGTAGGTATCCCTGCAGGACGGCCCCTGACAGGCCGAGGGTCGCGCCGATGAGGGCGCCCAGCACGGCGCGCGGTAGGCGGATCTCGCGCATCACCAGATTGGCTGCGTCGTTGCTCTGGCCGAGTAATGCCTCGATGGATGAGATGATGGATAGATCCGCGGGACCGACGATCAGGGAGGCAACAAATGCACAGATGACGAGGGCGGTGAGCGTCACGGTCAGCGTTGGCACCCTCATCGGCCGACC
>CAZWCL010000499.1:572-2782 GCA_964632265.1 uncultured Hyphomicrobiaceae bacterium
ATCTGGCCTGGATTTTTCCTGGGTTGCCGTCGGCAGGCGTCTGATGGCCTCGATCGTGAAGGGGCCGCCGCAGGACCACGTTTTATGGGTGGTCAAGGATGTGGCGGCACGTGTCTCGGTGGCGGTGAGGGCTGGATGGTCGAAGGCCCGGTAAGCAAGGGCTGCGGGACCGCCCTCATGGCGCTCGGTAATGATGTAGTCAGGCCGGGCCATGATGAGGACTTCGAGCGGTAATTTGACGAGGCCGGTGAGCCCGCGTTCGGTGGCAACGTTCAGGAGACCCGCGCGGGCAACGATGTCGGCGGCGAGGGTGCCGGCGCCGGAGGTGTAGTTATTTGCATAGTAGAGACCGGCACGTCGGCGGCTTTTGCTTTTGTTTGTAGTGGGCCCGGCGGAGGCTCGCTTGAGGTCAGCATCGAACCGGGTGACGAGCGAGGCCGTGTGCCGCTCGCGGCCGAGCAGAGTGCCGATGCGGACCATATTGCGGCGGACGTCGGCAAAGGAACGCGCCGGGTAGAACGTGGCAACGCGGAAGCCGAGGCGGCGCAACATGGCCGTCGTCGCCCGCCGTGTGAAGGCGCCGGCCAATACGAGATCCGGCTTCATCAGGAAGATTTCCTCGGCAAGGCCGTGGTTGGCGTCGAGTTTGCGCGCGTCGGCGGCGAGCGGCGATGTGGCGGGATCCTGCGAGACGTAGGATACCGACCGCAGTTGGCCCGGCGCGGCGATCAACATGGCAAGCTGGTCGGTGCAAAGGTTGGTGGAGACGACCCGTCCAGGGGTTGGTTCATCCCCGGGACGGGCGCTTGCGTGCGGCACGCTGACAGCGATCAGGCAGACCATGAGACACGCGACACCAACGCCTGCGGGTCCACTAATCTTTCGGCCTTTGATCAGCTTCAAATCGGTCTCCTATTTGAGCGGCAGTGCGTCGGCCGCTGGTGGCGCCGCTGAGAGTTTCATCGTCAGCCCGGCGTAGACCGCGAGATCGGATGTGCCATATCCCCGAAGCGTCTGATACTCCTCGTTGAGCAGATTGACGCCGCGGATGTAGAGCGCGAGTTCGTCCGAGACGTCGTAGCTGACCTTTGCGTTGACAAGCCAGTAATCATCGAGCTTGAAATCGCGGGTGCCTGTCGCGCTTAAATCGAGGGTATCGCGAACATTGTGGGCGGTGGCGTTGATGGTCAAACGGTCGATCGGTTTGACGTCGAGGCCGAATGTGGTGACATGACGGGGCACGCGTATCAATCGGGCGCCCAGCGCGTCTTCGGTATCGGTGAAGGTATAACTGACCGATGCTGTGAGCCACGGTGCGAGGCGGCCCTTGGCGCTGATCTCGACGCCGTTGCGTTCGGTGACGCCTGAAACGTTGGAATATCCGCCGGGGAAGTTGAATTCGACGAGATTTTCGATGTCGAGATCGAAATAGGTTGCCGAGAGCGTATAGCGGCCACCCAGGAAGGTCTGGTCGACACCAACATCCCAGCCCTGGCTTTCTTCCGGTTGAAGGTTCTGATTTCCGAAGGTGGGATCGAACAACTCGAACAGGCTTGGGGCACGAAACGCGGTGCCGTAGCTGGCGCGTACCTTGGTGCCGGAGGAGGGAATGAAATAAGCGCCAGTGAAGCGGTACGTATCGAAGGTGCCGAAGGTCGAATGATCGTCGCGGCGCGCGCCGAGGGAAAAGTTGAGGTTCTCGATGGGCTCGATCAATGCCTGGGCGAAGTAGCCGTTGATGTCGGCTGCGGCGGCGGGCAGACCGCCGAAGGCGTTGGCGGTGCTGGCGCCGGTCTCGTCACGGTCGGCACCAATGACAAGGCTTACCATCCGACTGAAGCGGGCGACGCCTTTGTACTCGTATTTTGTGCGGGTGCTCGAGAAGGTGGTTGGGAAGCCCCCGAAGTTTTCGCGGTCTATGTCAGTGCGCTGGACGGCGAAAGTGTTCGTGAAACGGCCATCGAAGAATGATAATTCAGCGCCGCCGCGGACCGCATGGAGCGCATAGGTGCTGCGTTCGTCAGGGTCATCGGCAGGGCCGCCAACGGCGAAGGAAAAGGCGTCGAGTTCAACCTCGGCGTCGGTCTTGCGGGCCGCGAAAAAGACACGGAGGTTTTCGTTGACCCTGTATTGGGCACGGCCGGAAAAGGTCAGGTTTTCATAACCGTCACGCTCGGTATTGCCGTCGTTCTCGTCGGCTGCCGAGAAGC
>CAZWCL010000500.1:0-2764 GCA_964632265.1 uncultured Hyphomicrobiaceae bacterium
CCCGATGCGGATCTCACGTCATACATGGTGGATAACTTCGACTACATCATCATCGGTGCCGGCTCTGCAGGTTGCGTGCTTGCTAACAGGCTTACGGAGGATGGCACCAAACGCGTGTTGCTGCTTGAGGCCGGTGGGAGCGATAAGAATTTCTGGGTCTATCTGCCGGTTGGTTTTACCAAGCTGATGACCAATCCGAAGTTCAACTGGATGTTTGAAAGTGAGCCTGATGACAGTGTCAACGGGCGCCGTATTCCGATACCCCGAGGCAAGGCACTTGGCGGGTCAAGTGCGATAAACGGTATGATTTTCGTACGTGGTCAGCCCCTCGATTATGATACGTGGGCGCAGCTCGGCAATCGGGGCTGGTCATACGATTCCATCCTGCCTTACTTCCGCAAGATGGAAAATTTCGACCGGCCAGGCCTTGATACTGATGATCCAGCGCGCGCGACGGGAGGGCCGCTCAACGTCACCGACGGCACCTCGACCAACGAGTTGGCCGATGCGTTTATCGATGCGGGGGTATCGCTCGGTCATCCACGCAACCCGGACTACAATAACGGGACGCAGGATGGCTTCGGTTACTATCAAGTGACGATGCGCAGTGGGATGCGCTGGAGCGCGGCGCAGGCTTATCTCGATCCGGCAAAAAAGCGCAGTAATCTCAAGGTGGAGACCGGGGCGCATGCGCACCGCGTGCTTTTTGAGGGCAAACGCGCTACCGGTGTTGCCTACGATGTGAAGGGCGACAAACGCGAAGCGCATGCCGGAGAGGTCATTATTTCGACGGGCGGCGTGCAGTCGCCGCAGATGCTTGAACTTTCAGGAATCGGGCAGGCGGCCCGGCTGCGTGACCTTGGCATCGAGATTGTCCACGACCTGCCTGGGGTCGGCGAAAATTACCGCGATCATCCGGCGGCGCGGATGAACTGGCGGGTAGGGAAAAAAGTTTCTTTCAACGAACGAACGCGCGGTCTACGCCTCGTTGGCGAAACGCTCAGGTATGTTGCGACGCGCCGCGGGCTGCTCACATCGCCGGCCGCGCTCGCGCACGGGTTCGTCCGGTCACGCCAGGAACTCGAGACACCCGATATCCAGTTCTTCTTGATGCCGGTCAGCTACAGCGACGCCAACAAGCGCGCCGAGATGGACCCTGATCCCGGCATGACGATCAGTATCTATCAATTACGACCGGAGTCGAAGGGGTCGATCCACGCGGGCTCCGCCGATCCGCACGCGGCGCCGAGGATACAGCCGAATTTCGTCACTGATAACGAGGATGTCCGGGTCATGTTGTCTGGCATGAGGATTGCGCGGGACATCGTCGCCCAGCCGGCGATGCAGGCTTATGATCCTCGCGAAATGAATCCCGGTGTAGAGGCGCAGACCGACGAAGAGTTGATGGATTTCTGCCGGCGGACGATGCAGACCGCCTATCATCCAATTGGGACGTGCAAGATGGGACCGGACCCCATGGCGGTTGTGGACGACCGGCTGCGCGTTCATGGCGTGGAGGGGCTCAGAGTGGTCGATGCATCGATCTTCCCGACCATGCCATCCGGCAATACGAATGCACCGGCCTTGATGGTGGCGGAGAAAGGTGCCGCGATGATCCTCGAGGATGCCAAGGGACAGGCGCCGGCAACGGTTACGGCGGCGTAGATTCTCTTGATCCGACGCGCCGACCGCGACTGGTTGGGGTGGCCCAATAGTAACTCGAAAACTGGAGAACGTTATCATGAAAGGCGCGGTATTTCTCGGCGACCGTAAGCTCGAACTCAGGGATTTTCCGGATCCGGCGCCGGGGCCGCGCGAGGTTGTTCTCGAAGTCAAGGCTTCCGGTTTGTGCGGCTCAGACCTTCACGCCTACCGCGCCGCCCCTGTCGCGGATGGTGAGGTCTCTGGCGGGCTCAGGCGCTCGAGCGGCATGATCGCGGGCCATGAGCCATGTGGGGTTGTTGCCGAGATTGGTTCGGCCGTGAACCCGGAAGAAGCGCGCATCGGTCAACGGGTGATGAACCACCACTATGACGGCTGCGGTGGGTGCAAACATTGCCGCGGTGGCTGGACGCAGATGTGCCTCGATGGGGCCGTCGTCTATGGCTCGGCGGAGCACGGCGGGCATGCCCACTTCATGAAGGTGCCGGTGCACACGCTCGTGCCGTTGCCGGAAGAACTTTCGTTCGATGCGGGAGCCGCGATTTCGTGCGGGACGGGTACGGCCTGGGGTGCTTTGCAGCGGCTCAACCTGCAAGGTGGCGAGACGATCGCGATTTTTGGCCAGGGGCCGGTCGGACTTTCCGCGACGCAACTAGCCAAGGCCATGGGCGCACGGGTTATCGCTCTCGATGTGTCGCAGGAGCGCGGTGACCTCGCCAAGTCGTTCGGCGCGGACATTGTCATTAATGCCGGCGGGAACGATCCGGTCGAGGCTATTCGCGACCTGACCCACGGTGAGGGCGCACACAAGACGCTCGATTGCTCATCGGCGCCGCAGGCCCGGCGGGCGGCTATTCAAGCGGTGCGTGCGTGGGGGACTGCGTGTTTTGTCGGGGAACGCGGGGAGGTGACGTTGGAGGTTAGCCCCGATCTGTTGCGCCGCCAGGTCACGCTTGTCGGTTCGTGGACTTTCTCGAAGCAAGGTCAGGCGGCATGTGCGGAATTCGTTGCTGATCAGGGCATCGACGTGGACCGGCTCTTCACGCATCATTGGAAGCTCGACCAGGCTGTGGAAGCGTACGAGCTGTTCGACAGGCAACTT
>CAZWCL010000501.1:0-2733 GCA_964632265.1 uncultured Hyphomicrobiaceae bacterium
AATCCTATTTGCCCAGAGTCCCCGGCCGACACGTTGCGCATCGGCTTCCAACGCGAGAAGGTGGCGGGCGCAGTGGCCGTCGAGTTCCGGCACCAGAACGACACGCGCCATGCCTGCTGCAACGATCCGCGCTTCGAGCCAATTGTCCACCGACGGTACCGAGGCGCTGGTCGCGGCGATGAAAGCCCGCCCAAGGCGGCGGCCATAACGGTCGCGTGCGGAGGGGTGTTCGGAAACTATGACCGTCCGGGCGCGCGTCATGTCTGTAGCGAGCTTTGTTGCCGCGACGATCTCGGTGGCAACGGCACCGGCGATGGGGCTGTCTGCGGCATCAGGCGGCAAGATGGCGGGAAGGCGTAGCCGGGTTGTATCCGACAGTTCCAGCGTGCGGGCATCGATGACGCGGGCAACCGGCTGTGTGGTGGAGACGGCGAAACGGCAGGTGGGATTGGTTGCCGTATTGAACGGTTGCGCCCGGGCCGGTGGAGCGACAACGACGGCGATGGCGATGGCGACGCCTGACAGCATAATTTTGAACGCGTCTCGGATATATTCGGTCGGCTGCTTGTTTCGCAATTTTCTGTGAGCTTTGCTTGGTCGGGATGCGGGGAACACGGCATCCAGCCTAACGCATCCGCACCTTAAAGGTCATCGTTTGAAACATCGAAAGACGCTACTGCGACGTGCGCGGCCGGGGCCCGCGCCACCCCCGGCAGCGGGGCGCACCCCATGAGTTCAAGTATCGTGGCGCGCGCGCTCGCGCAGCGTACGCCGTTTTTTTACGGCTGGGTTGTTCTCTTTGCGGTCTGCTGTGCCGGCTTTGCACGGCAGGGGCCGGCGGTTGCGACACTATCAATCTTTGTCGAGCCGATGACATCGGAGTTCGGCTGGTCACGTACGGCCATTTCAGGCGCCGTATCGCTCGCAGGGGTGATGGCGGCGGTGCTATCGCCGATGCTCGGGCCGCTACTCGACCGTCATGGCGCGCGGGTCATGCTCGCGCTCGCGGTTATTGCGACGGGTGTCTCTGTCGCAGCTCTCGCCTACACCACGTCGATCATCTACTTTTATGTTGGTTATTGTATTGCGCGGACATGCTTTGCCGGGCCATTCGATCTCGGCATTTACGGCGCGGTCAACAACTGGTTTCTGCGCCACCGGGCGATGGCGACGGCGATCTCGAACGTGGCCATGATGAGCGGACTTGTGGCCCTGCCGCTGATCGCCCAATTTGCGACGGAGGCGGGCGGCTGGCGGACAGGCTGGCTTGCCGTCGGGGCGACGGTTCTGGTCGTCGGGCTCGTGCCAGTGTGGTTGTTCGTCGGGCGCAGGCCGGAGGATGTCGGCCTCGAGATTGATGGTGGAGCGGCGGCGCGCGGTACGCTGGATGGCGGGCGCACGATCGCGCCGGAGCCCGAGCCAAGCTTCAGCCGGGGCGAGGCCATGCGGACGCCGGCGTTCTGGCTGCTGAACGTCTATACGTTCCTTATTTATCCGATCCAGGCCGGCGTGTCGCTGCACCAGGCGCCATTGCTGATCGAACGCCAGATCGATGCAACGACGGCTGCGCTCATCGTGGCCACCTTTTCATTATGCTCGGGCGTTTCGGGACTCGCGTTCGGCGTGATCGTGCGCCGCATCGGTGTCCGATTGTCGTTACTGCTGACGTCCTACGTGATGATTTGTGCGGTGGTGGCCATGGCCGCGCTCGTCAATGCGGCGCAGGCCTACATGGCGGCGGCGTTATTCGGACTGGCAATCGGCGGAGTACTCACTGTGTTGCCGGTGGCATGGGCCGATTATTTCGGACGCCGGAGCTATGGTGCAATCCGGGGAGTTGCGCTCTCGGTGCAGGTCAGCGGACAAGCTGCCGGGCCGTTGTTGTCGGGCGTATTGCGCGATGTCACCGGCGACTACATGATGTCCCTGCATATCTTCACGGCCTTTGCGGCAAGCGCGCTGATTATCGCGCTTTTTCTCAGGCCGCCCATACCGGCGACCGTACGTTTCGACGAAAGCGGCAACCGGCAGGAGGGAACATGAACGCGCTCCCGCGTAAGGCGCGCTTGGCAAGGTGCGCCATCGTCGGTGCGCAAAGGATGAAAAGGATCGAGCAAACATGAAGATCGTTGTGACGGGAGGCGCCGGGCGTCTCGGTCAATTCGTCGCCCGCCGGCTGGCGCCGAAGAACGACGTCGCCATCGTCGATCTGGTCCGGCCGACGCATCCCGAGTTAATCGATGTCGAGCATTTCGAGACCGATATTCGCGATATCGCCGGCCTTCGCCAATGCTTCCAAGGCGCCGACGCCGTGGTTCATCTTGCTGCGATCCCCAACCCTCGTACCGCCAGCGCCGATGTCACTTTCAATACCAACGTGCAAGGGGCTTTCGCGGTGCTTCAGGCGGCGGACGAGGCCGGCGTGCAGCGGGCTGTGGTGGCATCAAGCGACAGCGTGTTCGGCTTGTCGTACAATCCGCCGGACTGGCCCCCGCGCTATCTCCCCGTCGATGAACACCACCCGGTGAGGCCGAGCGAGTTCTACTCGCTGAGCAAGCACCTCACCGAAGAGGTTGCCAAGAGCTTTGCTGCACGCGGGAACGTCGAGGTACTGGCGCTGCGTCCGGTCCACGTTGTGTTTCCGCCTGAGTATCCCGAACTCGAGGCGCGCGGGGGCGATGTCGAGAACTACCATTTCTGGACATTCGTCGACCCGCGCGATGTCGCACAGGC
>CAZWCL010000502.1:0-2733 GCA_964632265.1 uncultured Hyphomicrobiaceae bacterium
CAATCCAGCAACGCGCCACCGTCCCAACTCCAATCCACCAGCCGCCCGGTACCCCCGACCGACACCTAATGATATAATTTCGCCAACTGCTTGATGAATGGATGTTTTGCGTCGGCAAAATACATCGTGGGGTCTCGGCGCAGTTTTCTACGCAGTGCCGGTTTATGAGTGGTCAAATAGGTCACCTCTACGACCATCCACCCGGCAGCGGCCTTGAGCCATGCCCTGAGCGGATTGCGTCGGTTCACAGTCAGCCCGGCCTGCCCCTCGCGCCAAATGTAAATTGTCGGATCACCGGAATAGTCGGACTCAACAACCCATGATCGCCTGGCCGCCCCAGCGAATTCGTCCGTAAAAGAGATCGCGGAAAACATTTTTATGTCGCTTGCATGACGTGGCGCAGAATAATGCCTGTGCGCATGATCCAGTGCAAATGCCCTCGACATCTCGATGTTATCGAATCCAAATCCCCAGCTATCGACAAAGTCATCGGTAAACTGCGCTATCCCGTCCCGGATTTGTTCGAGCGCGTTCGCATAGTCCATAGCGCCGAGCGTAAAATTCCCATCCGCATCAAAGCCGCGAAACGTACCCACGGGCGCCGACAGTATCGCTTCATGCAATTGCCGGAAGCGTTGAAAAGCGGCCCACTCTTGCCTGTCTTCCTTGGGATCAAGATAGCTCGCCGTGCGGCTTGCACCGGCCCCGAGCACGGTCGCAAGCTCGGGAAACGTCATGATGTAGGCGCCGAACAACTCACACCCGGCAAGCTGCTCGATGGCGCGCTGCGTGGTGCCCTGATAGCCGATGTCGAACAGCACGCCGCCATCCATCACGCCGGCCCGGCCGAGATAATCGAGATACGCCTCACGTTGTTCGCTGATCAGCTTCACCAACTGGTCGCCGTGACGCTCAACCAGAGCGGACACGTCTCCGCCAAGGTCCAACTCGCGCAGCGCCGTGTGCTCGCTGGCATCGATTCCGAAAACAGCGCTCAGCCGCTGCGCCGGCGTGCCCACGCGAGTTTCCAGCACCGCCAGGAGATCGGCCGGACTATTAATCCCGACGAGCGTGGAAAACTGCCGCGACGCCATCAGGTAAACGGGTTCAGGCAATGACGGGAACGATTGCCGCAACCGCGCAAAAGCCTCCTTGAGAATAAAGCCATCCCGGGAGACGAAGAATATCCGCTCATGGCCGCCATCCCGGGCCAGATCCCCCAGCCAGGTACACACTGCCAGTACCAGCGGGCCGTAGGCGGTGTATCCGAACTGCGTGAGATCGCCGCCATAGGCTGACGCACCCGCCTCATCGAACCAGCGGTTCTTGATCAGCCCGACCGCCATCGACTCAGCGGCCGTCATCGCGCCTGCGGTTCGTGAGAATGTGCCCGTGTGATGTTCGCGGTAATGATCCAGTGGCGATAGCAAATGTGCGGTCTGGAATCCGAACCGCCGACCCTGCTCGACATCGGCTCTGACATTGTCACCGATATGAAGTATCTGGTCCGGCCGGCATGCAGCTGCTTCCGCAAGAGCGAGAAACAAGCCGCCTTCGGCCTTGGTGCGCTTCACGGTTGCCGAGCTGAGGACGACGTCGCATTCGAGAATGCCGGCCCGCGCCGCGATCTTCCGTATCAGCGTCTCATCATAAAGCGTATCGCTGACGACGGCGATTTTCGCACCGGCCGCCCGGGCTCGTTGCACCAGATCAACAGCAGCGGGCCGTGCCCTGAGTAGTCGAAGATCCAACTCAATCTCACGGCTGGCAGCTTCTACCGCCTGCTCCGGTGTCGCAGCCATCGCCTTATAGAGTTGCGCGATCGAAACGCTCTTGCCATCGCCGGCGAGCGCTCGTTCTGTCTGGTTGCGTTGCCCGACGTCAAATCCATAGATGACGTCGAGTTCGAGCAATAGCTGAACATCACGCGGCATCGCCAAATTACGTGTCACAAGCGTATCGAACAGATCGAAGGATATGACGCGATAAGCTGAGAAATCAGGTAGCGATACGTCTCGCTTCTCACCAGAACAGGTCTTACTCACCGCCACGCCTCGCACTGCCGCGCATCATTCTGCCTATCCTATCGATATCATCTCTTTACAGCGATACAATTCATGACTAAAAACTCGCTCGAGTATGTGTCGTGGACATGAGATCAAATGTCGCGGAGCCGCGCATCGATAGCGCTGGGAGAAGAATACGTCGGAACCTTTCAAACCATGACCCATTGAATGTTTGAGCGGCAGGGCTGTAAAGTCTTCGACGATGCCACCAGTTCGAAAAGATAATCTACTTGTTGAATAGAATTAATCTATCTTTCCTTGTTTGGTGAAACAAAATTCTAGGAAAACGGTGAAATGAAATTTCCAGTCAATGCCCGCACTGCGATCTTGGCACTAATCAAGCATCAAAGTATAGACGCTGAGATTGGTGTTCATCTAGGCCAGTTCTGCTGGGCAATACTGGATACCATAAAACTCAAAAAGCTCGCCCTGATCGATCGACTTGGCATGCCATTTTCTTTTGAAGCTCAAAAAGGGCCGGCCCATCATCCTCGACGCCTATGTAATAGGCAATTTCTGGGGCGGCGATGTCGTGCGCTTAGTTCATCAATTCCCGACCCCTGTGCCATGCCAAATCGCACTGCAACTTGACACACAGATTGCCATCCGAAAAATATAGAAAAATGACCCTCTTCGCTGCCCACCTAAATGATCTTCGCGCAGGAAA
>CAZWCL010000503.1:0-2723 GCA_964632265.1 uncultured Hyphomicrobiaceae bacterium
CGTCGTTCCCGCGCGAGGTGATCGAGGCTGCGCTGGCGCACCGGTTGAAGGACAAGGCGGAGGCGGCCTACGCCAGGGGCGATCTCTTCGCAAAGCGTCGCGAGCTGATGGAAACTTGGTCGCGGTATTCAATGTGGCCGGCACCGATCTGCGTTAGCCGCTGATCCACGCTCTGGCCTCTGTCCTCGCTTGACAACGGCCCGCTTCCGAAGCGCTTCAAACGCAAAGGTCATGACGCTCGGCGTTCACAGCACAGTCGATTGGGTCGAGGTGCCGGCGAGCGCTGTTCAATACTTCAGGTAAGCGTTAGTGCGGAAGATCGGAGTTCTTCGGCTTGGGCCAATCGCGGCCGAGCAGCATGACTCCGCTTGTGCGTCGCACAAGGTCGAAAAATCCCAGAAGCGGAAGTCGGCGCGACATTGCACGACGGCACCGAAGGCGCCGCCGACCATGTCTGCTTCCGATAGGATCGCGTCACCCCTCAGATCTCAACTTCCGCAGCCAGTTCGATCTACCATCGATCTCTCGGAAAGTTCATTGATAGCTGACCGCACTACGCATCGACAATCTCATGCCCTCGGCTTGCGCCAAGACCTTGGTCTGATACGTCAACGTGGGCTGGGAGCGTCGCTTGCAGGGTAATGTGCGAAGATTTCCGTGCTGCCATCCTTGCGCAAAAGCAGAACATCATAAGCCTCTCTGGTGTGATCGAAATCCATACCGGGCGAGCCGATTGGCATGCCAGGCACGCTGAGACCGATCGCGTCTGGTTGTTCGCGCAGCAAGCGTCGGATTTCTCGAGCCGAAATATGCCCCTCGATGGTGTAGTCGCTGACCCGAGCCGTATGGCAAGAGAAGTTGTTGCGGATGCCGTTTCGCTTTTTGAAGTTCATCAGCTGGCCCATGGTCATGTCCTCATGTTTGACCGTGAAACCGGCGAATTTCATGCGATCTCCCCAGACAGCACAGCAGCCGCATGTGGCGGTCTTCTTCAAATAGATTGTCGGTTGCGACTGCTGTGCCGAGGCTAAGGCCGGCATAAGAAGCACGCCGGTCGCGAGGACGGCTGTGCTTACCAAGAGCGCGAACTTCGATTGTTTCGGTTCTATCATCGGTTCTGATCCCTTGGTCTGACTGTTTTGCTGCGCCCGGTTGAGGTCACGACGCTTCCTGTTCGTGGGATTTTACGAGATGCACTGACTATCCGCCAGCAGGCTTCAAAGTTCTGAATGCTTCGATGGACGTCGAAGGATTCGGGGAAGTCACCCATCAGCGCCCCTGCATCGCGTAGCGAACCGTCATCTGCATTCAGACGCGCGAAGCGGTCTTGGTCGCAATGAGCAGGGGCGGCCGCCTCCTTCCATCCAAGCGCATCAAAGCCGCCCGCGGCTATCCGACGCTATTAAGCACCCATCCAATCGCAACCACCTGTGGAACCGTTAGCAGCGGCAGCAGCAGCGCAGCCTTCAATCTGCCGGTTACCTCCTTGAGCACCAGCACCTCAGTGTAATCGGTCGCCGCGCCGGCCATGAGAAAGGTGAAGGCATTGCCAGGGGCGGCGGCCCGATGCATCAGGTCCGCCGCGATTGGAACCGAGCCTTCTGAACAAACCTCGATGATCGTGGCGGCCACAAGTGTCGCGAAGAGGCCGAGAAGCGTTGCGCCAAACCAGGTTTGGAACGTGTCGGTCGGCACGGTCGCTTGGATGAGCGCTGCCAGCACGATGCCGAAAAAAAGCCAGCGCAGCACCATGCGGCTTGCCGGCACTGAACGCCTGGCGACATCCTGCGCAAAAGCGAGGTCATAACGTTGCGACTTCAGCCCTGCTTTAGCTTCGCGCCAAACATGGAAGTCGGCCGGCAGATCGACACGGTTCGGGTTTGGCTTGACTTTGCCCCCGCGTTCCAGCGCTTCCACGGCAAGACCGGTCGCAAGGGCAATGACCAGCGATCCCACGATGAACACCGCCATCCAGCCCCAGCCCATCGTCACGCCGATAATGATCGTGAGCGACAGCGAATTCCACGGCGAGGCGATCAGGAAGGCAAAAACCTGTCCGAGACTTGCGCCCCGTTCGTAGAGCTTGGCGCCCACCATCAGGACGCCGTGATTGCACAAGTCGAGCAACAGCCCGGCCAGCACCGCGCGAAAGAGGCTCTTCGATCCTTGATCGCGCCCGATAATGCCAATTACGAATTGCCGAGGCACGCGGTCGATCAGGCCGACGACGACCATGCCCAATAAGATGCCCCACCACATCAGGTTCATCATTTCACGAACGCCATGGGTGAACACGCCCAGTCCCCATGGCGCTTGATGGTCGAGGGCGAACGAGGCGGCGTAGGCGACAGCGATAATCCCGCCTGAACCCCAGAGGAGCCAGTCCACGCGCACCTGCCCTGTAGCACCGCACGACGGCGCCGCGCTGACGGGCCCGCAGCAGGAACCCGCTTCCAGGGGAGCCGCGACGGCGCTTGCTTCGCCTGCCCGTGGTGAACGGCCGCCGCAGCAGCTTGGGGCATCGGTGAGTGCACTTTCTGCGCGATATCCGTCATCCATTAGGTGGCCTCCGCGATTTCTCCTCAACTTAGGACCTCTAGCCGCTGTAGCTTCAAGCCCTTAACTCGGCTTCTGGACCACATCGTTACGACGATCAGCCCGTCTCCATCGCGGGTCTATCGAGGACGCGGCGGATCTTGGGCAACGCGAACTGGCGCGGCTCA
>CAZWCL010000504.1:0-2722 GCA_964632265.1 uncultured Hyphomicrobiaceae bacterium
TCAGCCTTCTGCAACAAAGCTGCCAGCGCGTCTCCGGCGAAGGTTTCGCGCCGTTGACGGTCCTTGCGAACAACGAGCACCGCTTTCTCGTGGCCGAGCAGCTCCAGCAATTGGGACGTCCTGCGAACATCATCCTCGAGCCCGTTGCCCGCAACACCGGCCCTGCCGCCCTGATTGCAGCCCTGAGCGCCAGCAAGATTGATCGCGACGCTCTCGTCCTGCTGATGCCGTCCGACCATGTCATCTCGGACCACACCGCGTTCCTGGAGAGCATAACAGCCGCCATCTGCGCCGCCCGGGGCGGCCTGATCGTAACGTACGGCGTCGTCCCCGACCGCCCTGAAACCGGTTACGGCTACATCGAGATTGATGACAGCGACAGTCATGCCGGCGCCTACACCGTCGTGCGATTTGTCGAAAAACCGACAAGCGAGAAGGCCGCAGCGTACCTCGCGAGTGGCGACTTCTATTGGAACGCCGGCATCTTTCTCTATCAAGCCTCTACTCTGATCGATGCCTTCGAAACCTATGACCCCGAGACGCTGAGACACGCAAAAACGGCGCTTGAACAGGCGCGGTCCGACCTCGACTTCCTGCGCCTCGACGAAACCGCCTATGCGCGCTGCGACGATGTCTCGATCGACTACGCCATCATGGAAAAGGCCGCCAACGTCGCCTGCGTGCCGCTCCGCTCCGAGTGGAACGATCTCGGCTCATGGCAGGCACTTTGGGATATTGGCAATAAGGATGACAGCGGCAACGTCATCCGCGGCGACGTCATCCTTTTCGACACCACCAACTCGTTTGCCATGAGCCGTGACGGCGCCTGTCTCTCACTCATAGGCCTCGACGATGTTATCGCAATTGCCACGAGCGACGCCATTCTGCTCGCGCCGAAATCGCGGGCGCAAGACGTCAAGCATGTGGTCGAGCGCATGCGCCGGGACGACCGCCGCCAGGCCGACCAGCACTTGCGCGTCTACCGCCCCTGGGGCTGGTATGAACAGCGCGGCGAGGGCCACCGCTTCCAGGTCAAGTACCTAATGGTGAAGCCCGGTGCCAAGTTATCGCTGCAAAGCCACCATCATCGTGCCGAGCACTGGGTCGTGGTCTCCGGCACCGCGCAAGTCACGATCGACGACCGCACGTTCCTGCTAACCGAGAACGAATCGACCTTTATTCCACTCGGTGCGAAGCATCGCCTCGCCAATCCCGGCAAGGTTCCCGCGCTGCTCGTTGAAATACAATCCGGCGCCTATCTTGGCGAGGACGACATCATCCGCTACGAGGATGACTTCAACCGCAACCGCGACGGTGACGGATGACCCCTTCACGTGGCCAGAAATAGCCGCCCAGGATTTCCACAAAGCTGCAGGCACGGTACCGACAAAACGGCAACCGAATACTGCCAGCTCCACCCGCCCCACTTCAACGTCCGACCAAGGCTTACTCCATGGCGCCTCGCCCCGTCCGCATCGCCGTCGACATCGGCGGCACATTCACCGATCTTCAGATTCTCAATGCAACGACCGGCTCCATCCACGACTTCAAGTCACCCTCCACGCCGGATGATCCCGCACGCGGCCTGATCACCGCGCTCAAGGGGGCCGCCGAGCGCTTCGATTTCACTCTCGGCGATATCACCATGCTCCTGCATGGCTCGACGATCGCAACCAACGCCGTGCTTGAACGCAAATTGCCAAAGGCAGCCTTGATCACCACCGCTGGCTTCACGGATGTGCTCGAGATCGGCCGCCACATGCGTTTCGATGTCTATGCATTGAAGGCAGAGCCGCGCAGCCTGCTCATTCCGCGCGAACGGCGCTTCGGGGTCCGCGAGCGCACCCGCGCCGACGGCACCATCGAAACGCCGCTCGACGAGGAAGCGTTGTACGAGATCGCGCGCCGTCTTCCCGGCGACGGGATTACGGCGGTCGCCATTTCGTTCCTTCACGCCTACCGCAATCCGCAGAACGAACAGCGGGCGGCCGAGATCATCAACGCCGTTGCGGGCCTTTCGGTTGCCACCAGTTTTGAGACAAGCCCGGAAATCCGCGAATTCGAGCGCACCTCGACAACGGTTCTCAACGCGCTCCTGAAGCCTGTGATCTCGAATTATCTGGACCGCCTGGAAGGTGAGATGCGTTCCGCCGGCGTCACCGCCCCGCTCTACCTCGTTCAATCGAACGGCGGCGTCGCAGCGCCCGCCGAAGCCGCGCGCCTGCCGGTCAAACTGCTGCTTTCGGGTCCCGCCGGCGGCGCCATGGCGATGGCCGGCCTCGCCCGCTCACACGGCCTCGACAATCTTGTCGGAGTCGACATGGGCGGCACCAGTTCCGACGTATCCGTCGTCCGCGGCGGCATTGCAAACGAGACCGCGGAAAGTACGATCGACGGCTTGCCGGTTCGCGTTCCCATGATCGAAATCCGCACCATCGGCGCCGGCGGCGGCTCGATCGCGCGCACTGAGAGCGGCGGCCTCCGCGTCGGCCCCGAAAGCGCCGGCTCAATGCCCGGCCCGGCCTGCTACCGCCGTGGCGGTGAAAGGGCAACAGTCACCGACGCCAACCTCGCGCTCGGGCGAATTTCCGCCGATGCCTTCCTCGGTGGCGACATGACCCTTGACGTCCAGGCCGCCGAAGATGTCATCGGCCGGGTCGCCAAGGATCTCTCTATCGCGCCGGAGGCGGCCGCTGGCGGCATAGTAGCCGTCGCCAACGCC
>CAZWCL010000505.1:0-2719 GCA_964632265.1 uncultured Hyphomicrobiaceae bacterium
CCCCGACCTCAACGTCCGCGCCGTGCCACGCCGCGATACCAGCGCCTACCTCTATGCCAAGCTGACGATGCCGCGCTCGGCGCCATATCTGGCCGGGCCCGTCTCGCTATTCCGCGACGGCAGCTTCGTTGGCACCGGCCGCTTGCCGAACTTGGCCCCGGCGGCTGAACACGAACTGGGCTTCGGCGCCGACCCATCCGTTACGGTCAAATATCACATCCTCGCGGAAAAGCGCGGTGAGAGCGGCATCATCTCCTCCTCTTCCACAGATCAACGCAATTTCCAGATCGACGTAACGAACAGCCACGAGCAGCCGATCGACGTCATCATCATTGACCAGATGCCGGTGTCGCTCAACGAAGATATCACCGTCGAACTGACCGGCCCGACCAGCCCGACCAAAAAGAACTACGGCGACAAACGTGGTCTCCTCGCCTGGTCGTTCAAGTTGCAGCCGGCCGACAACCGCTCGATCGGGTTCGGCTATACGATTGCGTGGCCAGCTGACAAAGAGGTCGGATTCGCGACCCGGCGCTAGCAGGTCCGACCTTGGTGGATTAGCTTTCGCGATTTCACTTGGGGTCGGTAGTCCCGCTCTACGCTATTGGAGTAGATCATTTTTTCCGGTTTAGCCGGCGACGGCTCGGTTGCGAACGGTCTGCAACTAAACCGGAAATGATCTAGGCCGGCGGCAGCGCCATCACCCATCGCCACCGTTTGACGCTTTGCGAGCGGCGGAAATCCGCATTATAAACACCTACGGAGCCCCGGCAGAGGCGCGAGTGCATTGGCGCTGGCGCCCCGGGGCTTCCTTTTGAAAGGTGATGCAATGTCGAACGTCGTCGTGGTCGGCGCCCAATGGGGCGATGAAGGCAAAGGCAAGATCGTTGACTGGTTGTCGGAGCGCGCCGACACGGTCGTGCGGTTCCAGGGCGGCCACAATGCCGGCCATACATTGGTTATCGGCAACGAGACCTACAAGCTTTCCCTGTTGCCGTCAGGCGTCGTCCGACCCGGCAAGCTCGCCGTCATTGGCAATGGCGTCGTCGTCGACCCATGGGCACTCGTCGCCGAGATCGAGAAACTCAGCCGGCAGGGCGTTACGATCACCGGCGACAATCTTCGCATCGCCGAGAACGCAACGCTCATTCTGCCTCTGCACCGCGAACTCGACCAGTTGCGCGAGTCGGCCGCCGGCATCGGCAAGATTGGCACCACCGGACGCGGCATCGGGCCAGCCTACGAAGATAAGGTCGGCCGCCGGGCCATCCGCGTTCAGGACCTCAAGAACCTCGACACCCTCGCGCCCAAGGTCGAACGCATCCTGGTGCACCACAATGCGTTGCGCCGTGGTCTTGGCCATCCCGAAATCGCAGCGAACGACCTGATGCGTGACCTGACCGAGATCGCGCCCAGGTTGCTCCCTTTCATGGATGTCACGTGGGACCTGCTCGACAAACAGCGTCGCGCCGGAAAACGTATTCTGTTTGAAGGCGCGCAGGGGGCCCTGCTTGACATAGACCACGGCACCTATCCTTTCGTGACGTCCTCCAACACGGTGGCAGCCCAGGCCGCAATCGGCTCGGGGGTCGGACCCAAAGTAATCGGTTATGTTCTCGGGATCGCCAAGGCCTACACCACACGTGTCGGCTCGGGTCCATTTCCGACCGAGCTTCTCGATGACGTCGGCCAGAAGCTCGGAGAACGCGGCCATGAATTCGGCGTTGTAACCGGCCGCGCACGCCGTTGCGGATGGTTCGATGCAACGCTGGTGCGCCAGTCGATCAAGACAACCGGTATCGATGGCATCGCCTCACCAAGCTCGACGTGCTCGACGGTTTCGACGAGATCAAAGTGTGCGTTGGATATGATCTCGACGGCGAACGCATGGACCGGCTGCCGGCCGGACAAAACGCCCAGGGCCGCATCACACCGGTCTACGAAACGCTCGAGGGCTGGTCCCAAACGACCCGCGGCGCACGCACCTGGGGCGAATTACCGGCGCAGGCCGTGAAATACGTGCGCCACATCGAGGAACTGATCGAGTGCCCGGTGACACTCCTTTCAACGTCACCGGAGCGCGAAGACACGATCCTGATGCGCGATCCGTTTGAAGATTGATCGCAGATCCATCACACCATTCGAAAAGCGGAGAACCTGCCTTCATGGCTGAAGCTAAGCGCGGCGCCGACCACGTCGTTGATGCCCTTGTCGCCGGTGGCACCCGGACCATCTATTCGCTTTCCGGCAACCAGATCATGCCGGTCTACGACGGCCTCATCGGGTCGGGCATCCGCCTTGTCCACACCCGTCACGAGGGCGCCGCCGTCTATATGGCCGAGGCTCATGCCCAGATGACCGGCACCGTCGGCGTCGCATTGCTGACTGCCGGGCCCGGCTTCGCCAACGGCTTGTCGGCGATGTATTCCGCCCGTGAATCTCAAACACCGATCGTCGTCCTTACCGGCGACTCGCCCATCAGCCTCGATGGGCGCGGTGTTTTCCAGGAGATGGACCAGCAAACCCCGGCGACCTCCTTCGCAAAAGCATCCTATCGCATCGAAAGCGCCGCGGAGGCCCGACAGGTCACAGCCCACGCCCTCGGGCTGGCGCAGGGCGGCACCCCCGGGCCCGTCCACGTCTCGTTGCCAGATGACATCCTGCGCGAAGTGACCGAAGAATCTCGAGGCTCGCCGGTGCTCCCCCGGGAGCGCGAAGC
>CAZWCL010000506.1:0-2714 GCA_964632265.1 uncultured Hyphomicrobiaceae bacterium
GACCTCGACGCAAGCCGCGTGGGGCGCCCACCAAAAAATGCTGTGGTCCTAATCATCCTTTCGTCCATCGGGATGGCGGACACCTTTAACGGTACCGGGTTCTCCCGTGACGAATTCCCGCTCCATGTAGTGAACCACCTCATCGGTCGAAAGCACCTTGGCGACGGTGCTATTGGCAACTTTCAACGCGATCTTCTGGTTGGCTGTCGCCGTTGCGACCGCGTCACTGACCAGAACGACGTCGTATCCGCGCGAGTTGCCTGCGTAAGCGGTGCTCAGGACACATTCATCCGTCCAAAGACCCACGATGACGATCGTATCGATATGAAGTGCCTTGAGCTTTTCATCCAGATATGAGCGGCCGTCCTCTTCAAAGGTCCAAAACATATCCAGATGCTTCCCATGGTAGAACCAACCATCTGAGACTTCCTGCTCAGTGGGCGCGATCTCGGAAAGAGGTTCCAGGCCGGGTGCTCCGTTAAAGACATAGACTGCATTTTCTGGATCATCCGGACGCAAGCCCCTGGGGCCGTACCAGCGGTCCATCGCGTTAGAAATGCCGTCGTCAAACCTTCGGCTCCAGGCGCTCCAAGTGACGCAGACCCCGTCACTCTCCAATCGAGCGGTTCGAAAAGCATCCAATACTCTGACAAGGTTCGGCAAAATGTCGCCGGCGTAAGGTCTATACTCTTCCTGGCAGTCATCGAAGAGCAGGGCTACTCTTCGGGGGCGGTCGTTCAAGTTCCACGATGCCCAGAACGAAAGCGGCGTTTGGTTGGGACCTCCCGGCGTCTTGCTGTGGTTGTTCATGGGCTGCAGCGCCAGATCCATATCGCGATGCTTGCATGGCCGTTGCAGCGCTTCTTTCAGCGTAGATACGTGGTCTTCGGCGCGTGTCATGATCGTGCCCTTTCGATAGAGATCATCCTCGCGAAGGAAGCAAAAAGCGGCGTGCCATGCGAACGAGGATTGCCGTGCAGCCGCAGCCTCGATCCTGGCTGCCGCGCACGCCTTTCCCCGATAGCAGATGTTGAGGAACGGCTCCTTGACCTACCTCAAACCTCAAATGAGGGTGCGGCACCGCGCAACTCCGCGCTGCCGCGATCTCGTATCCAGCGCCGACGCCAAGGATTGAAGAAGCGGACCCTCTTTCGCTTGATACGCTGCGGCCACCCGCGGACGTCCAGGCCAAGCGGCGGCCGCGCAGACGTCGGTTTCGTTACCGCCGCCGGAAGGTCACGACATCTTCCGAGGTCAGTTTCGTGTCGATCACAAAACCTTCGTTGATGAGGTGGCCGAGGGACGCTGTGTGCTGTGCGTCCGATACAAGTTGGGGGTGGAATTCAACCACAAGCCGCTCCACAGATGACAGATCGGAACGGTCGATTATGCCATATTCCGAGCCTTCAATATCCATGATGAGCACATTGGGGCGAAAGGCGGCGATCTCGCGCTTGGCGTCAACGCCGCGAACCTGGAAAGGCTGTGTCGCGTTTGCGTCCGGGATGGTTGACACGGCCCAGTAACCTAGGCGGCTTCGATACAGGTCAATCGGACCGTCTCGTTCAGTGAAAGCGGCATTGCAGATTGAAAAGTCCACGCCGTTAATCCGGCGGTTCTCTTCGATGATCGGGATCAGATCTGGATTTGCCTCGACAGCGCGCCACGTTACGCCTGACCGCGCACGGAGGGCGCAAATAGCGACGTAACCGACAGCCGCACCCAGCTCTAGAACCCGATCACCGTCGGCCACCAGCTCGGCGGCCACCATAGCCTCGCCAATCTCATAACCGCCGGTCGCAAAGTGTCTCAGGATGATCGGTTCGATAACCGCCCGATCCAGCCGGAGGGTCACGTCGCCCATGCTGATCACGCCGGTCCTAAAGACATCCCGGAAGCGGTGAAGCCAGTAAGGCACCTCTACATCGAGTGCTTCGATACGGGCGAGCGACGCCTCGATTGCCGGCTCGTTGGCGCTGAAAATGTGAATGTCGAGAATGGCCGTCATGGCCGCGATGTTGCGCGGATGGTCTGCCAGCAAAGCCTCGAGGCCCGTGAGGCCGGCGTCCGGGTCAGTCTTAGCCAGACCGGCGTACCAGGACACCAGATGCCAGGGCTTGGCCTCACCAGATTCGATGATCTTTGCCAGGTGCTCGCGATCCAGCCTTTGCGGCAGCATCGACGCCAAGTCGAAACCGAACCGGCCATCCCCCAATTCGCTGGCACCCGATGGGTCAGCCATCGCCACGCGCCTCCAAGGTTATCAATGCATTGGAATATATGTGATTTGCAGAATCTGCGGCGAGGTAATTAATGATCTACTTAGAGAATGCAATTTTAATGTATGACTAATAACGATTATGGCATTATTAGTGGCCCAGATTTTGAACTATCGAGAAGTGAATTTTGTGAAGCTATTGGCAGATATATAGTTGTTATTATTTTTGGTTATGCGGAGCGGAAGCAAAGTGCGCATCGCAACTATAGCAATAGGTTTCAAAATCTTTTTCGTAAATTTTCTCTATTATCTTTTGTTCCGCGGCTCCAATATGATCGTTTATTTTGGTGCCGGCGTCTGTTCTGTGGTGCGCAATTGTCTTCTGTGCGTCCGGCTGCTTCGTTTCATCAAGTATTTTACTTGTTACGAGAGCAAAGTCATTGATGAAGTTTTCAAAACGGCCGATGAAGTCAAACTTTAGGCGGCCGGCACCAAG